>JANNFH010000176.1:0-6744 GCA_031379565.1 Alphaproteobacteria bacterium | reverse complement strand
CGACGCCATCGACCGCGCGCCGTCGCCCGCTCCCGCGGCGGCGGAGGCCAAAGCGCGTCCGCGCCGTGGCTTCTCGGCCAATGTCGGCGCCACTTTCGACATGGACAACCCCGAAGCCTGGCGCGCGCGCTTCGTGCTGCTGCGCGGCTCAGAATCCGAGTCGGCGCACGCGCGCGGCCGCACCCACACTGAGCCGCGCGCGCCTCTGATCAATGCGGTCTCGTCCGCGCCGTTGGCGCTGCGCCTGGAAGCTCTGGTGCGCGCCTACAACAACCGCGAGCAGGAAGCACAGCGCCTAGCCGATCGCCTGCACGCGCGCAGCGCCGACGCCGGCGCTATCTACACGGCGATCACCCGTCCGCCGCATTATCTCTGCGCGAGCCAGCCCACCTATTCCGAGATCGCCGAAGCCGGCGCCCTCTGCGCCGCCGCCACCGGCGCCAAGTTTCCCGCCGACACCAGCTGAACTTCTTCCCTTCTCCCCCGCGAGGGGGAGCAAGGTGGCCCGAAGGGCCGGATGAGGGGGCGTCCCACAGAACGTGGCGCGCCTCACAATTAACGTGCGCGTGCCTTCACCCCTCATCCGTCGGCTTCGCCGACACCTTCTCCCCTAACCAGGGGGAGAAGGGACACGCCCGCGCGCCCGCATTTGCTTCTCCTTTACCAACACACAAAATTTACCATACAAAACAACAACTAAAGCGCTGCGTCCTCACGTTGCCTTAACTCCAAAGCGTTTCATTATGAAACCTCGGAGCGCGCGCAGAAAAAGCGCGGAGCCCGAGGGTGGCGTTGAAAATTGAGGCGCGGAATGGCGCGGGTGGCGGTGCTTCTGGGGGGCTTGAGCCCTGAACGGCCTGTGAGCCTGTCCACGGGGGCGGGCTGCGTGGCGGCGCTTGTGCGCCTCGGGCACGATGTCATCGAAATCGACCCGCAGGATGCAGATTGGATGGAGCGGCTGAAGGCCGCGAAGCCTGACGCGGCGATGAACGTACTGCACGGGCCCTGGGGCGAAGACGGCACGATTCAGGGCGTGCTCGAATATCTGCGCATTCCCTACACCCATTCCGGCGTGCTCGCTTCGGCGCTGGCGATGGACAAAGCCAAAGCCAAGGCCGTGTTCGCGCAAGCAGGACTGCCGCTGGCCGAGGGCAAGCTGATGCATAGGCTCGAAGCGGCGAAAGCGCACCCGATGGCGCTGCCTTATGTTGTGAAGCCCAACGCACAGGGCTCATCGGTGGGCGTGTTCATCGTCCGCGAAGGGGCCAACCGCCCGCCCGAACAATTGCTCGACCCCGATTGGAGCTTTGGCGAGGACGTGCTGGTCGAGGAATTCATCGCCGGCAAGGAGCTCACCGTCACCGTGCTGGGCGAGAAAACCGGCTCGCGCGCGCTGGCGGTGACGGAGATCGTGCCGTCAGGCGAATGGTACGATTTCGACGCCAAATATGCGCCCGGCGGCTCGCGTCACGAATTGCCCGCCAACATTCCCGGCGACGTCGCCAAGAAAATGCTGCGCGCCGCCGAAGATGCGCACGATGCGCTCGGCTGCCGCGGTGTGACCCGCACCGACTTCATGTACGATCCCGCGCGCGGCAAAATTGCACTGCTCGAAGTCAACACCCAGCCCGGCATGACGCCGACCTCGCTGGTTCCCGAGCAGGCTGCGTTCGTCGGCATGTCTTACGACCAATTGGTGCAATGGATTCTGGAGGATGCGTCATGGCCGCGATGAGATCGCGCCGCGGCGGGCGTCCTCCGCTGGATGAACCGCCGCGCCGCAGCCGCCGGCGTGCGCCGCCGCCGCCGCCCGCGCCGATTTCGCGGCTGGCGATGATCAAATTGAGCGGCGGGCTCTCCAGCGGAGATGCGCAGGTGTCGGGCAAAAGTCTGGCGCTGGCGCTCGCCGGCATGGTGCTGTTTTGCGGCGCCGCCATCGCCGGCGCGGCCTGGATGGGCTCTTCGCTGTTCGACGCGCGCGAAGCTTTCGAGCGCACAGCCGACGCCGCCGCCGCTGACATCGGTTTCGCCATCGACGACATTCGCATTGAGGGCGTCAGCGGCGCACGAGCGCAAGAAGTGCGCGCCGTGATCGTGCCGGAAGGACGCCAATCGATCCTCTCGCTCGATCCTGCCGAAGTGAAAGCGCGGGTTGAAGGGCTTGATTGGGTCGCCGCCGCGCGGGTGCGGCGGATGTGGCCCTCGACGCTGCAAGTGGAAGTCGAGCGCCGCCAAGCCTATGCGCGCTGGCAGGAAGATGGCGAGATCGCCGTGATTGATGTCAATGGCGAGCGTCTGCTGGCGGAACGCGCCGCCGACCATTTGGCGCTGCCGCTGGTGGTCGGCGCGGGTGCTGGCCCGGCGGCGGAGCCGCTGCTGCTTGCGCTCGAGGAATTGCCGCAGCTGCGGCATCGGCTGAGCGCGCTGGTGCGCGTCGGCGATCGGCGCTGGAACCTCGAACTGCAATCGGGGACCACAATTGCGCTGCCCGAGGCGCAACCCGCTGTCGCTCTGGCGCAACTTGAAGCGCTGCAAAGCTCGCATCGGGTGCTGGATCGCCCGCTAGCGCAACTTGATCTGCGCACGCCGGGCCGTCTGGTAGTGCGCGTTCACCCCGCTCTGGCCGGCGGCCAGCTCGCGCTTGCCGGAGGCGCGTGAACATGGGCGCGGTGCTCGACCTGGTTGACGAAGTTGAACCGGAGAGCGGCGAACGCGCTTCGCTGGCGGCCGCGCTCGATGTCGGGGTGTCCAAAACCGTATGTCTCGCGGCGCGCCGCGATCCGGTGTTGGACCTCCACCCCGAGCGCCCCTTGCGCGTGCTCGGCTTTAGCGTGCAGACCGCGCCGGCGATCGCCAGCGGCAAACCCGCTGATTTCGACGCCTGCGCCCGCGCCATCCGCGTCGCCATCGATGAAGCCGCCGCCATGGCCGGCGCGCCGATCAAGCGAGTGGTGGCGTGCTATTCGGGCCCGGGGCTCAGCGCGCGCATTGTCCGCGGCGCCGCGCGTCTGCGCGGCGCCGTGGTGACCGAGCGCGACATTGACGCCGCGGTGGAAGCGGCAATGAAGGTCGCGCCCGCGCCGCAACTGACGTTTCTGCATATCGAGACGCTGCGCTTTTCACTCGATGACGCGCCGCCCGTAGCCGACCCGATCGGCGAGGCCGGCAAGATGCTGGCGGTGGACGCCTGCATCGTCACCGCGCCGACCGAGGCGCTGAACGCCCTCAAGGCTTGCATTCAGCTCGCTGGCGCCGAGGTCGAGGAAATCATCGCCTCGCCGTATGCGGCCGGGATTTCAGCGCTAACCGCCGAGGAGCGCGCCTCCGGCGCCTTGGTGCTCGATTTGGGCGCCGGCGCCTTGGGCATGGCCGTGTTCGCCGCCGAAGGATTGGTGCACGCCGAATCCGTGTGCGTTGGCGGGGTGCGGTTGACGCGTGACCTGGCGATGAAATTGCAAACCTCTTTCGCCGCCGCCGAGCGGGTCAAGCTTGCCTTTGGCGCGGTTGGCGGCGGCTTCGATGCGCGCGAAGCTGTGCAGGCGCCGCGGCTCGGGGCCGATGGTCGGCTCGAAGCTTCCACTACGCTCCGCGGCGTCATTGCCGATACGCTTACGCCGCGTCTGGCGGAAATGCTGCTCGCCGCGCGCGACCGCTTGGCCCGCGCCGGGCTGGCCGGCGCCGCCGGGCCGCAGCGCGCGGTGCTCGTGGGCGGCGGGGCGCTCATCCCCGGCGTGCGTGATCTGGCGGCCGATGTGCTGGCCATGCCGGTGCGGATTGGCCGGCCGCTTGAATTGTGCGGCTTCGACCACGGCGAGGCCGGCCCCGCCTTCGCCGCCGCCGCCGGCTTGTTGCGCACCCGGCTGGACCGCCCGACCTTGGCCGACGTGGACGAGAGCGCGGCGCCGAGCTTGCGCGAACTCGCCGCCGCTATGCGCTCCAGGACAGGGCAGGCGTGGAGCTGGCTCCGAGACAATTTCTGAGCGTTCGACACACCTTTAATTGTGTGCAATGAACGGCTTATGTCCGCCGGTCTGGCGCGCGGCCGGATTGTCGGATGGGGCCCCCATCATGACGATATCGCTCAAAACCATTGCTCAGCTTGGCGCCAGCGCCCTGTTTCTCGCTGCCTGCGCGACCGATACGGCGCCGTCCAACGCCCATGCCATTCCGGGCTGGGGGGAGCCGACGCTGAGCGAAGTGCGCCGGCTGACGGAAAAATATCAGGATCTGAACGTAGCGCTCGCCGAGGGCTATATCCGCGATCCGGCGAATATGTGCGAGAGCGCCGAAATGATGGGTCTGCCCGCCGCGCGGGGCGCCATGGGCGTGCACTATTTCCGCCCGGACCTGCTGGGCGTTACCGCGCCGCCCTCGCCGCGTGTCGATGGCAACGGCACTTACACAAATTTCCGCCACCCCGCGATTCTGATCTATGAGCCCCAAGCCGACGGCTCGATGCAGCTGGTGGCGGTGGAGAACCTCGTGTTTCAGCGCGCCTGGCGCGAAAGCGGCCACAACGCGCCGCCGACGTTCCACGGCGTTGAGTACGACAACATGGCCGACAACCCCGCCACGGCGGTGGACGAAGCGCACAATTTCGAGCCGCATTTCGACCGCCACGTCTGGATCTACCGCGCCAATCCGAACGGCGTGTTTCAGCCTCTCAATCCCACCGTGACCTGCGCCCACCATGGCCATTCGGCCGCTTCCATGGCGCACTGACGGGTGCAGCCGAACTGAGATATTAGCTCTGGCGCCCCCGCGGGGGAGGGCGAAGCGCCGCGGAAAACCCGACCGAATGGCGCTCCTAGTCTCAGATCCGCCGCGACAATCTCCAAAACTTAACGCGAGATTAAGCAGCAGCGCTGGAAAATCAGCTATCGGCGGCGAAGCTGGGCTGTAGGTTGAGCCGATGCTCGGAGCGGGAATGAGTCATCTGGGTGCGCCCATTTTGCACGAACTGAAGCCGCGCATTGTCGTGTTCGGCGTCGGCGGGGCTGGCGGCAACGCCGTCAACAACATGATCGATGCGCGCCTGCAGGGCGTGGAATTCGTCGTCGCCAACACTGACGCACAGGCGCTGACGCGGGCCAAGACGCCCAACCGAATCCAACTCGGCCAATCCATTACCGAAGGCCTAGGCGCCGGCGCCCGCCCGGAAGTGGGCCAAGCCTCGGCGCAAGAAAGTCAGCCGGAAATCCTCGAATTCCTCGAAGGCGCGCACATGGTGTTCGTCGCCGCCGGCATGGGCGGGGGCACCGGCACCGGGGCGGCGCCGGTGATCGCCCGCGCGGCGCGCGAGCGCGGCATCCTCACCATCGCCGTCGTGACCAAGCCGTTTCATTTCGAAGGCCAGCGCCGCATGCAATTGGCCGAAGCCGGCGTGCAGGAATTGCGCAAGCACGTCGATACCTTGATCGTCATTCCCAACCAAAACCTCTTCCGTATCGCCAATGAGCGCACCACGTTCGCCGAAGCGTTCCAATTGGCAGACCAGGTGCTTTATTCGGGCGTCCGCGGCGTCACCGATTTGATGGTGATGCCGGGCCTCATCAATCTCGACTTCGCCGACGTGCGCACCGTCATGGCCGAAATGGGCACGGCGATGATGGGCACCGGCGAAGGCGATGGCCCCAACCGCGCGCTCGACGCCGCCCATGGCGCCATCGCCAATCCGCTCTTGGATATCGTTTCGATGCGCGGCGCCCGCGGCGTGCTGATCAACATCACCGGCGGCTTCGACATGACGCTGTATGAGGTTGACCAAGCCGCGAATGAAATTCGCGCCGAAGTTGATCCCAATGCCAACATCATCCTCGGCTCGACCTTCGATGAAGCGCTCGACGGGCGCATCCGCGTTTCGGTGGTCGCCACCGGTATCGACGATGACGCCATCGTTAGCCAACAAACCGTAGTGCAGCCGGCGCGCCGCGCCGCCGAGGCGCCGATGACGCGCCGCCCAACCGCACCGCTGCGGCTAGATTCTACGCCGGCGCCGCGTTCACCGATCAAACCGGTCGATGATCAATTTGAAGAACCGCGCCCAAGCTTCGCCAACGACGCTGACCCCGAACGCCGCGGCTTTAATCTGTTCGGCTGGATGCGCTCATCTGGCCCGGCGGACCGCGAGCCCTCCGCGTTCGGCGAGCGCGAAGTCGATCTCGGCGGCGAACCGCAGCGCCCGGGCCTCTCCGCTGCAGAACAAGTTCGCGACCCATCGCTCGACGAAGAGCTGGAAATCCCCGCCTTCCTGCGCCGGCAAATGGGGCCGCGCTAAGCGCCAACTCACGGACGCATGCGCCGTCGCGATGTGCGTACGAGCCTCGCCCTGGCGCCACCTGCGTTCACTCTGCATTGAGGGCGGAGTTCGCAACGTTGCGGTGGGAGGAAGCCCTCATGCTCACGCGTCGCTCCCTGCTTGCCGCATCGCCCCTTCTGCTGCCCGCCGCCGTGTCCGCGCAGGAGCGGGACCGACGGCCCGGACGGCGCATACTCTCCGCCACCGTCAGCGAGGGGCGCAACGAAGAGTTCGGTGATGCCGTCGTGCAGGCAAGATCCCTCGGCGTGAGCGCCGTGCCGCTCTCGCTGTTTTGGGACGACATCGAGCGTGAGCCGGGCGTCATCGCGCCCGAACCGAACTGGTTGGCGATCGCCAACCAATTCTATTCAACGCTCGGTCTCAGGGTCCATCTGGTCATTTCCGTTATCGACACCAACAATGACCGCCGCCCCGCTTGGCTCAGG
>JANNFH010000174.1:0-3933 GCA_031379565.1 Alphaproteobacteria bacterium | reverse complement strand
CCACGGACCGCAAAGAGCTGCTCCGCGCATGAGCGACGACGATTACATGGGCCGGGCGCTGGCGCTGGCGGAGGCCGCCGCGGTTTCGGGCGAAACCCCGGTCGGCTGCCTCATCGTAGACCAGGCGAGTGGCGAAATCGTCGCCAACGCCGCCAATGCGCCGATCGGCCTGACGGACCCCACCGCGCATGCGGAAATCCTGGCCCTGCGTCGCGCCGCCGAAGCGATCGGCAATTATCGCCTCCGGCCCGGCCTCACCCTCTATGTGACGCTTGAGCCGTGCGCGATGTGCGCCGGCGCCATCAGCCACGCGCGCATCTCCAGGCTGGTTTACGGCGCCAGCGATCCCAAGGGCGGCGGCGTCGAACACGGGCCGCGCTTCTTTGAGCAGTCGACCTGCCATTGGAAACCGGAAGTAGCGTCGGGCGTTCACGCCGAGGCCGCTTCAAAGTTACTCAAAGATTTTTTCAAGGCTCGCAGGTAACAACAGATCCGTCATTCCGGACGCGACGCAGTCGCGGTCCGGAACCCAGGGGGCGCATCTCGCTCCGCTCGCTCGGAATGACGTAGAGGATGTGGCGATGACACTACCCGAAACCCAAGCGCTCTTTTCGAAGATGTCAGCGTCGGCATGCGCGAGGCCCACGCCAAGCTGGTGCGCGCCTCCGATGTGGTCGGTTTTGCTGAAATCACGGGCGACCGCAATCCGATCCATCTCTCCGAGCATTTCGCCGCCAAGACCCCGTTCGGCGGACGCATCGCGCACGGACTCTATACGGCCGGCTTGATTTCGGCAGTCATCGGCACGCGCCTGCCTGGTCCGGGCGCGATCTACATTTCACAAACGCTGCGCTTTCTGGCGCCCGTTCGTATTGGCGACATTGTGGAGGCGAGCGTTGAAATTGTGGAACTCATCGAGAAGGGTCGCCGCGCCAAGCTGAAATGCGAGTGCAACGTTGGCGATACTTTGGTGCTGGAGGGTGAGGCGGAGGTGAAAATTCCCGCGCGGCCGGTCAGTCCTGCTTAGCCAATACCGCGCGCGTATCGCTGACGTCCTGGCGCATTTGCGCCTTGAGTGCTTCGGTGCTGGCGAAGGCCGCTTCATCCCGGAGAAATTCGATAATCCGTACTTCAACCGTCTTTCCATAAAGATCGCCGCTGAAATCGAGAAGGTGCGCCTCCAGCAGCGGCTCAGGCAGCGCGCCGAACGTGGGGTTGACGCCGACGCTGGCCACGCCTGGCCGAAGTACGCCATCACCCACATCAACGCGGACCGCATAGACCCCGAGGCGGGGCCGAAGGTATTCGCCAAGCGCGATATTGGCGGTGGGAAAGCCGAATGCCTTGCCGCGCGCCAAGCCGCGCGCCACCACGCCCTGGATCGCCCAGGGTCGGCTCAGCAATGCCAACGCCGTGGCGCCATCCCCGCGAAGCAGCGCATCGCGGATCGCGCTTGAGGAGACGCGCGCGCCGCTATCGTCGGTAACCGGCGCCACGGCCTCGACGCTAAAGCCGCACGCGCTTCCATAACGCGCCAAACTCTCCACGTCGCCCATGCGGCGCCGGCCGAAGCGAAAATCGGCGCCGACGCTGACGTGCCTTGCCCCGAGCCGTGCGCTCAAGATGTGCTCGGCGAACTCGCGGTCGGTCAATTGTGTCAGCGCGTGATCGAATTCGATTTCAAACAGATGTTCGACGCTCAGCGCACGCATCGCCGCAGCGCGTTGGGCGGCGGTTTGCAGACGAAACGGGGCGGCGTCCGGTTGAAAGAAACGGCGCGGATGGGGCTCAAAAACCGCCGCTGCAATCGGGGCGCCAAGGCGTTGCGCGGCGGCGTGCGCCGCTGCGATGACGCCTTGATGACCTTTATGCACGCCATCGAAATTGCCGAGCGCAATCGCGCCGCCTCGGGCTTCTGATGGGATAGGGCTTTGTGGGCCGTGGCGTTGCATTCGTTCACAAAGGGTTGCCAGGTTTGATCGATAGCATCACGAAGGTTGCGAAAAGCTCAAGCGGCCTAGCACGTGAGCGCCTGCTGTTCATCACTGATTAAGTCTTGTTTTACCGAATATTTTTGGCTGTTTGCTATGTGTTGCAAATAAC
The DNA here is from genome assembly GCA_031379565.1 of Alphaproteobacteria bacterium. Taxonomy (GTDB): domain Bacteria; phylum Pseudomonadota; class Alphaproteobacteria; order Caulobacterales; family Aquidulcibacteraceae; genus Vitreimonas. The sequence continues at coordinate 1,830 of JANNFH010000174.1, read as the reverse complement.
AAGGCGCAAAGCCGGCGAACCATCGCCGCCGCAGGTTCGACGCACCCCGAACCTGCGGCGCGAGGGGCCTTCGGAAAGCGTCGTGCGGGAGCAGGTGGGTATGGCCGTCTCAATGACAATGCCGATACTGATCGTGGATGATTACAACACCATGATCCGCATCCTGCGCAATCTTCTGCGCCAATTAGGTTTTTCCAACATCGACGAAGCCTCTGATGGTCGCACCGCACTGGCGAAATTGCGGGTCAAGGAATACGCGCTGGTCATTTCCGATTGGAACATGGAACCGATGACCGGGCTAGAGCTCCTCAGCCGCGTGCGCTCCGACGAGCGCTACAAAACTACGCCGTTCGTGATGGTGGCCAATGACACCGGCGAGGAGAATCCAGCTGCCAATCGCGCCGGCGTATCCACCTTCATCGTCAAACCGTTCAACGCGCAGACGTTGAAAGCCAAGCTCGTCAGTGTGCTGGGCGCGTTTTGATCAGCGATCGCGGCGCGAGGCGTCGCGGATCGGTCTGAACTCACTGCTTGGGTTCCATTCCGGCCACGCTTCACCATCGGCCACTTCGCGCCCGACCGTGTACAGAAGCTGCAAATCGCGCATGGCGCCGGTCATGTCCCAATCGGGGGACATCTCATCGTCCGGCTTATGGTAGAAGCTGGTCAGATAGGCGTCCGAGGCCGCGCGACCGCGTTCCACCCCGCCGTTGTATAGATCGAGCCCGGCGCCGGCGTAGAGCACCGGCACGCCGACTTTGGCCAAATTGAATTGGTCTGATCGGTAAAAGCCGCCCCGCTCAGGGAATGCTTCGCGCGTGACCGTGCGACCTTGGCCACGCGCCGCGCCTACAAGAATGTCCTGTAGATTGGTCTGGCCGTAGCCGACCACGCTGATATCGCGCGCGGGGCCGGCGATCGAGAGCCCGTCCATGTTGATGAGCGCCGCAGTGTCCGCCGGCGCGAACACGGGATGTTCGGCGTAATATTGCGAACCGAGCAGGCCGCTCTCTTCCGCCGTGAAGGCGATGAACCCCACCGAGCGCTCAAGCGGCCCGGCATTGGCGTGCTGGCGCGCCAGTTCAATTAGGCCCGCGACGCCTGTCGCGTTATCGAGCGCGCCGTTGCAGATGTCGTCGCCGTCCACGGGTGTGCAGCGGCCAAGGTGATCCCAATGGGCGCTGTACAGCACTGCTTCGCGCGGCCGCTCCGCACCTGGAAGAATTCCGGCAACATTGTGCGACAGGCTGGTCTCAAACTGTGACGCAATCTCGATCGAGGCACGCTGGCGCAGCGAGACGGGCGAGAAATCAGGTCGTTGCGCGCGGCGTTTCTCAGCTTCGAAATTGAGCCCGGCGCGGCCAAAGATGTCGCGCGCTACTGCGTTCTGTATCCAGCCTTCAACCGCCACGCGCGATGCGCCGCCGTCTTCGTGGAGTAAGTCGTGTTGTGGTCCGGTCCAGGAGGAATTCACCACTGGCCAGCCATAAGCGGCGGCGGAATCTTCATGGATGATGAGGGCGCCGGCCGCCCCTTGGCGCGCGGCTTCTTCCAGCTTGTAGGTCCAACGGCCGTAATAGGTCATGGCGCGGCCGCTGAAGCCGCGATTGTCGCCGGTCTCGAAATCCGGATCGTTGATCAAGATCACGGCGATTTTCCCCCGCATGTCGATGCCGGCATAATCGTTCCAGCCCAGTTGCGGAGAAACGATGCCGTAGCCGACAAACACCAGTTCGGAATTGGCGAGTGTCACGCGCTCGTCGTGGCGCTTGGTCCAGGCCACAAAATCGCTACCATAGGCATAGCTGGCGCTGCCTATGGTCAGGGTCG
>JANNFH010000151.1:0-1646 GCA_031379565.1 Alphaproteobacteria bacterium | reverse complement strand
GCCTCGGAGCTCGCCCGCGTGGGGCGCGGCGGCTCCTGGAACAACAACGCCGTCAACGCGCGTGCGGCGTATCGCAACAACAACGTCCCTGGCAACCGCAACAACAACCAGGGCTTTCGTTTGGTTCGCGTCTCTCATGTCGGGCAGGCCTTCAATGATCGGGACGCCGCGGGATCACGGTTCCGCGGCCGGATCGAAGGCGCTGTGGATGGCGGAGGCCAGTCCCGTCCGCACGGACCGCGCCTCGGCGCGTGCGCCGTCGGGCGCATATAAGCCTTAGGGGCGCCTTCCGGGCGGCGTCAGCCGCTCCGAGGCGCCCCGCCTTCCTGATCGAGCCGTTCGGTTTGCTTCACCCAGCCACCGATCAGCCGCCCGATTTCGGCGGCGAGCCGGCTCACGTGTTCGAACTGACTGGTCGTGAGCCATCGCCACTGGTGGGCGAGGCGCAGGTACAGTTTGACTTTGGCCAGCGCTGCGTCGGCCCGGCGCAGCGCCGTGGCACGCCGTGCTCCACGTTCGCCCTGTGCATCGAGCAGGGCTTCCTGCATGTCGAGCGCCGCGCCGAGCAGGCGCTGTACGACGTTGAAGCGGAACGCGCGCGGAAACGTTTCAGCCTTCGGTACCAACCAGGCGAGCAGATCGTAGCAGCGCGTGAATACCACCATTTCTTCGGACATGGACAAACTCCTTGTAGTAGCAGCCGTAGGTCAGGTTAGCGGTTTCATCGCGTAACCTGACAGGACGTTGGACTGGCCAAACGCCGCCGGTAACCTCGTTACGCGCGTCCTCTGCCACGCGAGCGGACGCTCGAATCGGCGGCCGACACCAATGCACGGTGGTCGCGCAAGGTGAGTGTCATGCGTGGATTGTCGGATTACGCGATGAGGCTGCTAATCCGACCTACTACGCTACGACGCTGGCTTGCCGATTGCGGACTACGCGAGACTTACAGCACCAGGTTGTCGCAATCTACTTGGCATAAGGTCAAACTCCTCGCCGAATCCGTCAGCACCTGGAATGCTCCTAACCCATAGCGATGCAATGCCGACACCCGCCTTTCTCGCGCTCGCCGGCTGGGAAAATCTGTTGCGCGCGTTTGACAAGGCCGCGCGTGGCAAGCGCGGGCGCGAGGCGGCGGCCGCCTTCGAGTTTGCCGTGACCGACAATCTGATCGAGCTTCAGGGTGAGTTATTGGAGGGGCGCTACCAGCCAGGTGCGTACGCGCATTTCACTATTCACGAACCCAAGCGGCGGCTGATCAGTGCCGCGCCGTTTCGCGACCGTGTGGTCCATCACGCCCTGCACAACGTGATCGGGCCGCGCTTCGAGCAATTGTTCAACGATGCCAGCTTCGCCAACCGCATCGGTCGCGGCACCCATCGAGCACTCGACCGCTTTCAGGCGTTTGCCGGCAAACACCGTTACGTGTTGCGTGTCGATATCGTGAAGCACTTTCCTTCCATCGACCATGCCATCTTGCGTGCGATGCTCGCGCGCCGGGTGCCGGAACCGGATGTGCTCGCGTTGATCGACGTCATTCTCGCCAGCGGTGATGGGGTGCTCGCCAACGAGTATGCGATGCACTGGTTCGAAGGCGACGATCTGCTTGCCGCGTGCCGCCCGCGCGGCTTGCCGATCGGCAATCT
>JANNFH010000105.1:0-10833 GCA_031379565.1 Alphaproteobacteria bacterium | reverse complement strand
GGATCAATCGGCTCGACCGTCGGCCCCGCCGTGACTAGCACTTTCTTGCCCTTCAGCGGCCCGTCGCTTAGTAGCGCCAGTATCGCGTCTCGGATCGTGCTGGGTTCGGCCATGCGGCCAGGGCCATATTCGCCGCAGGCCATGTCGCCTTCGTCTGGACCGACCACATGCGCACCGTCTGCTTGCAGCCGGGCCAAATTACGCTGCGTCGCCGTGTGCTGCCACATCCGCACATTCATCGCCGGCGCCAGCAGCACTGGCTTGTCGGTCGCGAGCAGGGCGGTGGAGGCGAGATCGTTCGCTGTCCCGCTCGCCAGCTTCGCCATCAGGTCGGCGGTCGCAGGCGCCACTACCACCAGATCGGCCGAGCGCGACAGCTCGATGTGCCCCATCTCGGATTCATCGGTGAGGTTGAACAAGTCCGAATAGACTTTGTCCTGGCTAAGCGCGCCCACCGAAAGCGGCGTCACGAATTGCGCGCCTGCTTTGGTGAGAATGGCGCGTGTCTTCACGCCGGCCTTCGCCAGCAAACGTATGAGTTCGAGGCTCTTATAGGCGGCGATGCCGCCGCCTATAATCAGGAGAACGCGCTTATGGCTCATGGAATGGTTTCCGTCGGTTCGGCGTCTTGCGTCGTTAGATCAGCCTGCGGATCGACCTGCGGACGCGGCGAGACATCGGCTTGCGCCGGCGTTTCGATGGCGCGCGTTGGCGCCGGCTGACGCGGCGGGCGGTCGTTGCCGGCTGTCAGCACCAGCGCCATCACGCCCCCGGCCAGCATGCCCAGCCAGAACACCGGCATCTGATACCAGCGCCGCTCCTCGCGCGGGGGATCGGCGCTCACTTTGCGCGCCGCCGCTTCGATGGCGGCGAGCGTCAGCGGCAGCCGGCGCATGGCGGCGAGCGCTACCCCAGCTTCATCGATCGCCCGGCGCGACACCGCCTCTGCGCTCAATTCGCGCTTCACCCAGCGCTCGACGATAGGCCGCGACGCCGCCCACATATCGTGGTGCGGATCGAGCACGCGCGAGACGCCCTCCACTTGCACCATGGTTTTCTGCAGCAGCACCAATTCCGGGCGCAAATGCATGCCGAACATATGGGTGACGTCAAACAGCTGCAGCAGCAGCTTGCTCATGGAAATCGCTTCGGCAGTTTTGCCGAAGATTGGCTCGCCGATGGCCCGCAGCGCTTGGGCGAATTCTTCCACCGTGAAGCGGTCAGGCACATAGCCTGCTTCCGCGTGCACTTCGGCGACGCGGCGATAATCGCGGCGCAGGAAGCCGTAGAGGATTTCGGCCAGGTAGCGGCGCTCTTTGTGGCCGATGCGGCCCATGATACCGAAATCGACAATCCACAGCTTGCCGTCCTTGCCGTAGATGAGGTTGCCCTCGTGCATGTCGGCATGGAAGAAGCCGTGATCGAGCGCGGCCGCCAGGAAGCCCCTTGTGATGGCGATGGCGAGCGCGCTGCAATCGGCGCCGGCTTTTTGCAAACCGGCCGCATCCGTGAGCGGGATGCCTTCGATCCAATCGAGCGTCAACACCCGCTTGGCCGAGCGCGACCAATCGATCTCCGGCACGGTGAGGAAGCCGTCTTTTTCCGCGACTTCCTTGAACTCAGCCGCGGCGCCCGCTTCGAGCCTCAAGTCGAGCTCGCGTTCGGTAGCTGCTGTCACCGTTTCCACGAACTGCACCGGCTCCAGCCGCCGCGCGCGGGGTGAGAAGAATTCGATGCCCTGGGCCAGGAAGCGCAACGCTGCCATTTCCCGCGCCATCTTCTTCTCGATGCGCGGTCGCAGCACCTTGATGGCGACCACGCCTTGGCGCGGGATGATGGCCTGATGCACTTGCGCGATCGACGCCGCGGCCATCGCCTCGGAAATGCCGGCGAACAATTCCTCCGTGCCGCCGAGTTCCGAATTGATGGTGTCGAGCGCCGCGGTGCGCGAGAACGGCGGCAGCCGATCCTTCAGCCGGCCCAGCTCTTGGGCCACCGTCACGCCGATCATGTCCGGCCGTGTCGCCAAAAACTGCCCGACCTTGACATAGGCCGGCCCCAAGCGTTCCAGCGCCTTGGCCAACCGCACCCCGACGCTGCGCCCGCGGCGGCGCTTGGCCAGGAGGCGCAGCGCCGTGTGCGTGGCTTGCAGCGGCACCGAATAGCGCTCGTAATATTCCTCTGGCAGCAGCACGTCGTAGCGGGCGAGCGTCACCGCCACCTGCAACAAGCGCCAGCTATGTGCGATCCAGGAAAACACTACAGCGCCCAACCCCAATGCAGCGCGCAGACGCCCCCGGCCATGTTCCGATAGCCCGCGCGCGCGAACCCCACCTCACCGATCATAGCCAGGAAAGCTTCCTGATCCGGAAACCGGCGGATCGATTCCACCAGATAACGGTAGGAATCTTCGTCATTTGCGATCCATTTCCCCAGGGCCGGGATCGCCTTAAAGGAATAGAAATCATAAACCGGCTCAAGCCCGCCCACCGTCAGGCGCGAAAATTCCAGGCAGAAGAACCGCCCTCCAGGCTTCAGCACCCGGCGCACCTCGCGCAATACGGCCCTAATATCGGTGCAGTTGCGGATGCCGAAGGAGATGATGGCGGCGTCTGCGAAGGCGCCGGGCAGTGGCAAATGCTCCGCATCGCCCTCCGTCCAGATAAGACCATCCTCTCCTTTGGAGCGTCCCGCTTCGAGCATTTCCGCGTTGATGTCGATGACATGGATTTCCGGCGCCGCAAGTCCGCGCCGCCGCGCCGCGCCATCGCCGAGCTTCTTCAGGCGCCGGGCGATATCGCCAGTACCGCCGGCAAGGTCGAGGATAATCTCGCCCGGCCGGGGATTAAGCTTCGCCGCCGCCGCATCCTTCCACAGCCGGTGCAAACCGCCGGACATGGCGTCGTTCATCAGATCGTAGCGACCGGCGACGCGGTCAAAAACCTGACGCACCCGCGAGGTCTTCTCGGCCTTGGGGATATCGCTGAAGCCGAAGGAGGCGGTGTCGTCGCTCATGGCGGTGACCATAGCCGCGCGGCGCCATCGGGGCTATATCGGAGGCACATGGTTTTCCCATTGATTTCCGATGTTTCAGCCGGGGCCAAGGCCGGCGATTGCCCGCATGCCTGAGCTGCCGGAGGTTGAAACCGTGCGCCGCGGGCTCGCGCCCGCCCTGGTTGGACGGCGGATCAAGCACGCGAAAATCAGACGCGCCAATTTGCGCTTTCCGTTTCCGGCGCGCTTTGCCGCCCGGCTGAAAGGCCGCACCATCGAGACGCTCGACCGCCGCGCGAAATATTTGCTGGCGCGTTTGGACAACGGGCTCTTCTGGATCACGCATCTGGGCATGACCGGACGCTGGTCGGTGATCGGCGCCAAACAGCAACCGGGCGATTTCTATTATGCCGAGCCGCCTGCCCCCGCGCATACGCATGTCGTGATCGAGATGGAGCAGGGGCCGCGCCTGGAATTCAACGATCCACGACGCTTTGGCTACATGGATCTAATCCCTGAAAATGAATTGGAGACACACCCGTATTTTAAGGCGCTAGGCCCCGAACCGCTTTCCAACGCGTTCCACGAAGGCCATTTAAAGAAGGCCTTCGCCGGCAAGAAATCTAGCGCCAAAGCGGCGTTGCTAGATCAACGCGTCGTCGCCGGTCTCGGCAACATCTATGTTGTTGAGGCCCTGCACCGCGCTCACATCGCGCCCACGTGTCCCGCTGGCGGCATCCCCGCAAAGCGGCTCGGTCCGCTGTTCCGCGCCATCCGCGCCGTGCTCGAAGAAGCCATCGAAGCCGGCGGCTCGACGCTCAGTGATTACGCCGCTGTCGATGGCGCCCAAGGCGGTTTCCAACACCGCTTCGCCGTCTACGGCCGCGAAGGCGAATCTTGCCCCACGCCCGGCTGTGGCGGAACCATTGTCCGCGCCGTGCATGGCGGGCGCAGCACGTTTTGGTGCCCGAGGTGCCAGCGCTAACGGCGCGCAGGATCGCTTCGCGAGCTTCGCCGACGCGGGGTGGCGTTCCGAGGATATAGGGTTACGCTTGCCTCATGACTCGCGCGATCTTTCTCGCGGCCATCGTGTGCGCATCGCCGGCGCTGGCGGAGACGCGCTTCTTCACCACCATAGACGATTTGCCGCTTGCCCCCGGCCTCAACGAAAACGGCGGCGGCGCGGCCTTCGATGGCTCCGAAGGAACGATCCTAGTCGCGTTCGCAGCGGGCGGGGCGGCGCCGGCGGTGGTGCGCGACTTCTATCGCGCCAGCATGGGCGCGTTGGGATGGTCGCTGAGCCCCAATGTAGGCGGGGAATTGCTGTTTCTGCGTGGGCGTGAGCGGCTAACGATCGCGGTCACGGAAGGCCAGCAAGGCTCGCAGGTGCGGGCCCAATTGGTGCGCCGCGCCGCGCCGTCGCAGCGCGATTGATTTTGCCGCGCTGGCGGGGCAAGCAACGCCCATGCCCTATGATAACATCATCGTCGAAACCGATGGCGCGGTGGGAATCATCCGCCTCAACCGCCCCAAGGCGCTGAACGCGCTCAACGCTGAACTGATCGGCGAACTCAACGCCGCGCTCGACCGATTCGAGGCCGACGACGTCATCGGCTGCATCGTGCTTACCGGCTCAGAACGCGCCTTCGCCGCCGGCGCCGACATCAAGCAAATGGCCGGCGGGCAATTCGCTGATTTCTACGCCCGCGATCCGTTCTCGAATCTCGAACGCGTCCCGCGCACGCGCAAACCGCTGATCGCAGCAGTGGCGGGCTTTGCGCTCGGCGGGGGGTGTGAATTGGCGATGATGTGCGATTTCATCATCGCGGCGGATAATGCGAAATTCGGTCAGCCTGAAATTACCCTCGGCGTGATGCCCTCCTGGGGCGGTTCGCAACGCCTCACGCGCGCGATCGGCAAAGCCAAGGCGATGGACCTCAATCTCACTGGCCGGATGATGGATGCGCCCGAAGCCGAACGCTGCGGCCTGGTGGCGCGCGTGGTCGCCGCGGACAAGCTGATGGAAGAAACCATGGCCGCGGCGAAAAAAATTGCGTCGATGGGACGCCTCGCCGCGCTCGCCAATAAGGAAGCTATAAACGCTGCGTTCGAAACGCCTTTGCACGAAGGCCTCAGGCTCGAACGGCGCATATTCTACAGCCTGTTCGCCACCGAGGACCAAAAAGAGGGCATGGCTGCGTTCATCGAAAAGCGCGCGCCAAACTTCAAGAATCGGTAATCGATTTGACGTTGCGCGGGCGGAGCGGTATAGCCCCGCGCTTCTCCTTCGAAACAATAACAATCAGGATCTGCCCCCGTTATGGCGAATACGTCGTCCGCAAAGAAAGCCAACCGCCGCAACACCCGCCGCACGGCGGTGAACAAAGCGCGCCGGTCGCTGGTGCGGTCGTCCTGGCGGAAGGTGGAAGAGGCGCTCACCGCCGGGGATGCGAAAATCGCAACCGAGGCGCTGCGCGTGGCCGAGGCCGCCACCATGCGGGCGGTGTCGAAGGGCGTGTTTCACAAGAACATGGGCAGCCGCAAAGTCTCGCGTCTGTCTCACCGTTTGGCGCTCCTCGCCGGCGCTAAAGCCGCCGGCTGAGCGCCGCCGGGCGTCGATGCGCCCGAAGTCCTGCACCGCAACCTGATCGCAACAGGTATAGAAAAACTATCTGTATACCCCGTAATGTTGCTGTGAGGTCCCTCCAATAAAATCTAATAAAATCAATACATAAACAAATAATTTATATTTTACGCACGCTTACGAATTAGTGCGCTTCACGAACTTGACGCGAAACCGAAACGGAGCGCAAAGTTCGTTTGTCCGGCGAGTTCATCGCCTTCCGACCATCCTGCCTGAGCCTTTGGCGAGGGCCGGCCGAGCGCCTACTCGGTCGGGATCGGGAGAGGTGCGCGTACCGGACAGGGCTGAAAACAATAAATTTTCTTTAGCAGGGGGTCTGGCTATGGAAAACGTGCATGAATCCGCGCGTCGAGGATCGTCTAGTCTAAGCGCCGCGCGCGCCTTCGAATTGGTGCGCAAGGAGCTTCTCACTGAATTTGGAGCCGATTTCTTCGGCGCCTATATCGATCAGCTTCGGCTGGTCGCTGAATGGAATGGGTCGCTGTTGTTCCGGGCCGGCTCGTCCATGGCCCGTGATCGGCTGCGCCACCAGGCTCAGGACCGTATCGAGGCGCGGATGCGGGCGCATCTCCCGGAAATGGGGCCGATAGAGATATTGCTGGAGCCGGAATTCCCGGAGGAGGTCCGCGCCCTGATCGATGCCCGCATCGAGGACGCCCGCGTCGCGCCGCCCCCTATCCATCCGCTCTCCTACACCTTCGACACGTTCTGCGTGGATGATTCAAACCACCGCGCCTTCCGTGTTGCGCAAATGATCGGGGCAGGGGCCGGGATGGCGTTTCCGATCTGGCTGGTTCATTCCCCGCCGGGCTGTGGAAAAACCCATCTTTTGAACGCCATTGCGCACGAAGCGGCCCTGCGCACGCCGGAACGCAAGACGCTTTTGATGACTGGGCAGGAGTTCTTGGAGAGTTTCCAAAGCGCCTTGCACAAAAAACGCGATTCTTCCGCCTTCAAGGAAATCGTGCGCGCGCCAAATCTCCTGCTGATCGATGATTTCCAACGCATCTGCGGAAAAAAAGTAACCCAGGAAGAGGCTTTCGACACGATCGCCGAAATTGTCCGGCGTGGCGGACAGGTCGTGCTCGCCGCTGATCATGGTGCGGAGGGATTGGAGGGGCTCGATAATTCGCTGCGCGCCAAGCTGAAAGGCGCAACCACGTGCGAGCTCAATGAGCCCAACGCGGACTTGCGCCGTCGCATCCTCGACATGCGGGTTCAGCACTACGCCCGCGTTACGCCGGGCTTCAAGGTTGCGCCCCAAGCGCTCGATTTGATTGCGCAGCGCATGCAAGTCAGCGGCCGCGAACTCGATGGCGCGGTCAGTCAATTGGTGATCGAAGCTCAAATCTCGGGAGGGACAGAAGTGACTTTGGAAGCCGCTACGAACGCCTTGCAAGGCAAATTGTCCGACGCCACCGATCGGCGGATCACTGTGCAGCTCGTGCAAAAGGTTGTCGCCAGACAACACGGCATGAGCGTGCAACAATTACTTGAGCGCACCCGCCGCCAACCGGTGGCTCGGCCGAGGCAAATCGCTATGCATCTGGCCGCCAAGATGACGCACGCGTCGTTGCCGGACATTGGCCAGCGCTTCGGCGGCTTCGACCACACCACCATCATGTACGCCCGCGACCGGATTGCGAAACTGGCCCTGACCGATGGCAAATTGCGCCAGGACCTCGAATCCTTGGCCCGTATGATCAAGCGCGAGCCCTAAAGCTGGGGTCCAAAGCCAAGCTAAGCCCAAGAGCTTGCAAAAATGGGCTTGGGCTTGGGGCTGCTTCTGCTAATTTCTCACCCCCTGCGGGCGCCGACTCAGGTGCGCGCGGGGGGTGTTCGTTTTCATTTCCCGCTTCCGCGGTGCGCGGAAGAGGGCAAAAGCTCAGGATGTTGCGATGCGGTTGACCATCGAGCGCTCCGCGCTGCTCAAAGCGCTCAGTCACGTGCAAAGCGTCGTCGAACGGCGCAACACCATCCCGATCCTCTCCAACGTGTTGCTCGCCGCGCAAGGCGACACCCTGAAACTCACCGCCACCGATCTCGACATTGAGATTTCGGAAGCCGCGCCGACCGAAGTTGAGCGCGCCGGCTCGACCACAGCGCCGGCCAATTATCTTTACGACTTTATCCGCAAGCTCCCGGAATCGACGCCAATCAAGCTCGACGTTTCCGGCGACGATCCGCGCCTGTTTATCTCCGCGGGCAAGTCGCGACTGCATTTGCCGATTCTGCCCGCGGGTGATTTTCCCTCCATGCCCTCGGACGGCTTTGAGACACGCTTCGAAATCGAGCCGACAGAGCTGGCGCGCCTGATCGATAAGACTCGCTTCGCCATCTCCACCGAAGAAACACGCTATTATCTCAACGGCATTTTCTTTCACACGATCGTCAATGGATCGGGTGCGGCAATGCTACGCGGCGTCGCTACCGACGGCCATCGCCTGGCGCTGGCTGACGTCGTCGCGCCAAAAGGTGCGCAGGGCATGCCCGGCGTGATCGTGCCGCGCAAAACCATCACCGAATTGAAGCGCTTGCTTGATGACGCCGCCGATATGGTGGAGATCGCCGTGTCACCGCAAAAAATCCGCTTCGCGCTCGGCGATGCGGTGCTGACCTCAAAGCTGATCGACGGCTCGTTCCCAGAATATGCGCGTGTGATTCCCAAGGGCAATTCCAAGCGGCTGAAGCTCGACAACAAGGCCTTCGCCGAAGCGGTCGATCGCGTCGCCACGGTATCGGCGGAGCGCTCGCGTTCGGTGCGCTTGGCGATCGAGAAGGACAAGGTCACGCTCACCGTCAACAACCCTGACGCCGGCGTCGCCACTGAGGATCTCCCCGCCGACTACGCCGATGATTCGATGGAAATCGGCTTCAACGCTCGCTATTTGCTCGATGTCGCCGGCCAAATCGAAGGCGAGCAAGCGCTGTTCGAACTGGCCGATTCTGGTTCGCCCACGCTGGTGCGCGACGAGGCAGACGACCTCGCGCTTTATGTCTTGATGCCGTTGCGCGTTTAGCGCGTTCCCCTCCCCGCGAGGGGAGGGGCCAGGGGTGGGGTGAAACTCCACGCCGCATTATCTTGGCGATGTGCTCATAGCTGATTTCATTGAAACGTGGCGCTTCACCCCACCCCCTTACCCCCTCCCCTCGCGGGGAAGGGGGGCGGCATCGTTGCACGCGATCGCGGCATGACGCGCCTCCACGTCGCCCGCCTGACGCTCGCGGACTTCCGCAACCATGCCGCGCTCGAACTCGCGCTCGATGCGCGGCCCGTTTGTCTATTCGGCGCCAATGGCGCGGGAAAAACCAACATCATCGAGGCGCTGACCATGCTCGCGCCCGGGCGCGGCTTGCGCGGCGCGGGCGTGCTCGAATTGGCCCGCGATGGCGGCGGCGAGCGAACACAGCCTTGGGCGGTTTCAGCGCGCATCGGCTTTGATGGCGAAGAAACCACCATCGGCGCTGGGGCCGAGCGTACACCCGAAGGGGGGGTAAAGCGCGTCACCCGGCGCGACGGGCGCGGCGCCACCTCTACCGAATTGGCCGATTCCGCACGGATGACCTGGCTTACCCCAGCGATGGATCGGCTCTGGGCGGGCCCCGCAGGCGACCGTCGCCGCTTCTTCGATCGCCTCACGCTGTCGCGCGCTTCCGAACACGGCCACGCCGCCGCCGCCTATGAACGCGCCCTGCGCGACCGTCAGCGGCTGTTGAGCGAGCGCGTATTCGACGCTTCCTGGCTCGGCGGGCTCGAACGCGAAATGGCGGCCCACGGCGCGGCCATCGCGGCGGCGCGGGTGGAGACGCTGCATCGCCTGCAGGACGCCATCGACGCGCGCCCCGAAGGCGCGTTCCCAAAAGCGTTGCTGGCGATTGAAGGCGCGCTTGAGGCGCAATTCGAAGCTGGCGCCGCCAGCGCTGATGTCGAAGAGGAATTCATGTGCACCTTGCGCGGCGTCCGTCCGCGCGACGCTGGGGCAGGCCGGGCGCTCGATGGGCCTCATCGCAGTGACCTCAAAGCTCGCCATGCCGCGAAAAACATGGACGCCGAGCATTGTTCCACCGGCGAGCAGAAGGCGCTGTTGCTCGGCCTTGTGCTGGCCCAAGCCCGCGCGCTCGCCGCCGATCCCGGCGCAGGGCCGTCGCTGCTGCTGATCGACGAAGCCGCCGCCCACCTCGACGCCGCCCGCCGCGCGGCCTTGTTCGACGAATTGCTCGCTAACCCTGGCCAGGCCTGGCTCACGGGAACGGACCAAAACCTGTTCGAAGCCTTCGGCGCGCGGGCGCAAATGTTCGAAGTGCGCGAGGGGCAGGTGAGCGCTGCATAGCCGACCCCAAACTATATGTGTGGAACGGGTCCGCTGGCTGCGGACTTCTTTCTCGCGAAGAGCCTCGGCACCGTCACCAAATTCCTTGCTCGCGCCAGGTTTGCGAGAATTGCAGGATGCGTCGCGAGATGTCTCAATATCTTCGCGGCGCGGTCCGGTGCGTTTCGCCCCACAATTTCGGACACAATGCGTTCAATCGATGTGATCGCAGCCTGCATTGACTGCGCGTTGAGCGGGTGGGCCCTCACTCCTTTTGCCTTTGCTCGATTCTGCGTAACCATGAACAACGCTTCCGCGAGCTCTGCCTGCTGCTCGGTGCTCAGTCCACGGTCGCGTAGTGCGGTTGTCAGGGTATCGACGGTGGGGTCCAGCGGGCGCTGGCCAATCCGACGCACAACCCACGCCACCAAGAGGAAGAGGGCAGGTCCCGTCACCGTGCCGATTGCCACAAAGAAGAGCGCGTACGGTCGCCAGAACTCTGGCAGAAAGTGCACCAGCCATGGCCAAACCTGTTCAGCAGACTGTGGTAGCGTCATCGCGAGCCCCAGGGCGTGGAAATTGCCACATAGTCAGCGCCAAGCAATCCCAGCGCTCAAATGTATGACACACATTCAATTTGGCTGGGCGGTTGAACCGCTAGGGGTTTGAAAAAGATTGCCGGCTGGAACCCCACGGTCCTAGGTTGCGCCACCGACGGAGCGGCCCATGAGCGAAGAATACGTCTTCCATTATGATCCCGGCGAGGACGCTGAAAAAGCCGACCTCGCCACGATGGATGTCAGCCGTGCCGAGCGCTTTCGCGATGATAATCTCTGGCCGTTCTTCGCCCGGCTGCGGCGCGAGGCGCCGGTGCATTATTGTCCC
>JANNFH010000091.1:0-3150 GCA_031379565.1 Alphaproteobacteria bacterium | reverse complement strand
CGCCCAAAACTTCATGAGGGTCGGGGCGGGCGCGTACTCACCGAGATTGTGAGCGTCAACGGCCTTCGTGGGGAATCCTATGTCTTGGAGTAACAACATGCAGCGCGCAGAAATCGCCAAAGTACCGAAGGTCGTTGCTATCGCCCTTGCTCTCGCGGCGCTGGCCGCGCCCGCTTACGCAGCAGGCTCGGGCATGCCGTGGGAAGGCCCGCTGCAGCAGATCGTGGACTCGATCACCGGGCCGGTGGCGCGCGCCGCCGCTGTCATCGCCATCGTGATCGCCGGCATCACGATCATCTTCTCGGAAGGTGGCGGCGGTGTGCGCAAGCTCGCCTTCGTCGGGCTGGGCATCGCGATCATGTTCGCGGCCGTCAGCTTCTTCATGGACTTCTTCGGCTTCGCCGGCGGTGCGGTGCTGTGATGGAGGATGAGCCAGAAGGTTATCGCGTGACGCTGCGCACGAGCTTGACGCGACCGATCCTACTCGGCGGCGTGCCGCGCGCGTTCGCGATCCTCAACGCGACGATCGGCGCGGCCATCGGGTTTGGCCTGCAACAGCCTTTGATCGGCTTGCCGCTCTGGGCGATCGCGCAAGGCGCGGCGGCGTGGGCCGCATCGCGCGATCCCTGGTTCCTCGACACCTGGCCTCGGCATCTCGCCAAGCCAAGCTTTCTCGACGCGTGAAGGCGAACACTCATGCTTGACCTGCGCCCCTACCAAAACCGCCCCGCGAAGCTGAGCGATTATCTGCCTTGGGCGGCGCTCATTGCGCCTGGCGTGGTGCTCAACAAGGATGGCGCATTCCAGCGCACTTTGGCGTTCCGCGGCAGCGATCTGGATTCATCGACGCCATCTGAGTTGATGGGCGCAAGCGCACGCTTGAACAACGCGCTGCGCCGGTTCGGCTCGGGCTGGTGCCTGCACGTGGAGGCGCGGCGCTCGCCGGCGCCGGGCTATCCCGACAGCCTCTGGCCCAATGCACTCGCCTGGCTGATTGATGAGGAACGCCGAGCTGTGTTCGAGCACGCCGGCGCGCGATTTGAGAGCCAATATTTTCTGACGCTGACCTGGCTTCCGCCAGCGGAGCGCCAGGGCAAGCTCGAAAGCATGTTGTTCGAGGGCGGCGGCCGTGCCAACGCTACCGATGCTGACACCGCCCCGTCTGTCGATTATCGCGCCCATCTCGAACGCTTTGTCGCCGAGAGCGAACAGCTCCTCGCGCTGCTGGAAACGATGGCCGCGGATGCGCGCTGGCTCAATGACGAGCAGACGCTGACCTACCTCCACGATTGCGTTTCCGATCGCCCTCACCGCGTCGTGGCGCCCGAGACGCCGTTCCATCTGGATGCGCTCTTGTCTGACGCCCCGCTGGTCGGTGGCCTCGCGCCAAAGCTCGGCGCGCATCACTTGCGGGTGATCTCGGTTCGCAGCTTCGTCACCGAGACTGAGCCGGGCCTTCTCGACACCCTCAATCGTTTGGCCGTCTCGTATCGCTGGGTGACGCGGTTCTTGCCGCTCGACCGCGAAGAGGCGCGCCGCGAATTGGAGAAGATTCGCAAACGCTGGTTTTCGAAGCGGAAAGGCTTGCTCACGCTACTCCGCGAGGCGTTGTTCCGCGAAGAGGCAGCACTCCTCGACAATGACGCTTCTAACCAGGCCGAAGACGCGGATTCCGCGCTTCAGGAATTGGGCGCCGATGCGGTTTGCGCGGGCTTTGCGACGCTCACGATTGTCGTCGCTGAGCCAACCGAAGAAGCGGCGGACGAAGCCGTTCGGCAAATCCAGCAGGTGACGGACGGACTTGGGTTCGTGACGCAGGTTGAATCGATGAACGCCGTTGAGGCGTGGCTCGGCGGCCTTCCTGGGTCAGCTTATGCCGATGCGCGCCGGCCGGTGCTCTTGTCGCCAAGTCTCGCGCACCTGGTGCCGACGAGCGCGGTGTGGGCGGGCGCCGCATGCAACGCGCACCTCGATGGTCCGCCCTTGATGTTGACGGCGACCGACGGCGCAACGCCGTTTCGCCTCAACCTTCACGTCGGCGATGTCGGTCACACGCTGATTGTCGGTCCGACCGGCGCCGGCAAATCCGTCTTGCTCGCCACGCTCGCGGCTCAATGGCTGCGCTATCCCGATGCGCAGCTCTACCTCTTTGACAAGGGGCGATCCGCGCGCGCCACGATTTTGGGATTGCAGGGCGACTTTTTCGATCTCGGCGAAGAGGGCGCGCTGGGCCTCCAGCCTTTGGAGCGGATCGACGACGAAGACGAACGCGCCTGGGCGCTCGAATGGATTATCGGCCTGCTCGCCGGCGCCAAGGTGGCGGTATCGCCGGAGCGAAAGGCAGAACTCTGGCGCGCGCTGGAGGTGCTCGCGGGCCGTGCTCGTGACGATCGCACGCTGACCTTGTTTGCGGCGCTGGTGCAGGACCGCGACGTCCGGGCCGTACTTCAGCCTTTCACGCATGTCGGACCATACGGCCGGCTTCTCGATGTTGAGCAGTCGTCGTTGGGCTATGGTTCAGTGCAGGCGTTCGAGATGGACGACCTGATGCGCCGGCCTGACGCCGCCGGCGCGGTCCTCGCCGCGCTCTTTCATGCTCTTGAGCAACGCTTCGATGGCCGGCCGACCATGCTGGTCCTTGATGAGGCCTGGCTCTTCCTCAAAGACGCGTTCTTCGCTGCGCAAATCCAGGACTGGCTGAAGACGCTGCGCAAGCGCAATGTCGCGGTGGTGTTCGCCAGCCAGGAATTGGCGGACGTGGAAGCGAGCCCCATCGCCTCCACCATTATCGAAGCCTGCGCCACGCGCATCTTCCTGCCAAACGACCGCGCCCGCGAGCCACGCTCGCGCGCCTTCTATGAAGCGCTCGGGCTCAACGCCCGCCAGATTGGTCTGATCGCCAGCGCCACACCGAAGCGGGATTATTATTTCGTGTCACGCGAAGGCTGCCGTCTCTTTGAACTGGGCCTTGGTCCGGCCGCGCTCGCCTTCGTGGGTGCGTCGCGTCCCGAAGATCACACGATGATGGACCGCGTCGCGGCAGAGGCAGGGCCGGCTGGCTTCGCGGCGGCCTGGCTGGAGGCGCGGGGACTTCGCGATGCGGCTGACGCCGTTCGGCGGTTCGAGCGCGTCTCAGCGCCAGCGCAATCC
>JANNFH010000084.1:0-4369 GCA_031379565.1 Alphaproteobacteria bacterium | reverse complement strand
CCAAGCGGGAGCGCGATGCAGCTGGCGCTGTCTTACGGCGTGGCAATCGGGTGCGGGCGGGCGGGGATGATTGAATCAAGCTTCCAGCTTGAGACCGAGGGCGATCTTTACGGCGAGCAGGTGGTGTTGTGCGGCGGGCTTACCCATCTCATCCGTGCGGCGTGGGAAGTGCAGGTGGAGGCGGGCTGGCCACCGGAATTGGCCTATTTCGATTGCCTGCACGAAGTGAAATTGCTGTCCGATTTGATACATGAACGCGGCATCGCCGGCATGCATCTGGCGATCTCGAACACGGCGGAATATGGCGAATACGTCACCGGTCCGAAGGTGATCTCGCCGGCGGTGAAGGCCGCAATGGCGAAAGCTCTGACGGAGATTCGGTCCGGCGCCTTCGCCCGCGATTGGATGGCGGAAAATGCGTCTGGCCAGAAGGGCTTAGCGGCGCTGCGGGCGGCGGCGGCTCGCCATCCGATCGAAGCGGCCGGCGAGAAGGTGCGGGCGCTGGTGGTTGGGAAGAAAAAATGACAATGAGCATCGGCACGCCGCGCTCGCCCTCAACGCTCAAACCTTAACGTCGCGTTTACGATTTAGGGACGAACTTCCCGCCACAGCAGCAGGGAGTCGCTGGTCCCATGTTTTTCTTTGGCTCACATTCTTGGCGCGGCGAAAGCGGTCGCCGCTACCCGTTCAAATGCGTGCTCTCAAAGCGGGGCTTGCCGCCTGCCGGCGTGGGCGGGATTTACATCTTTGTCCGCCGCCGCTGGGGCTTCTTTCTGGAACCGCTTTATGTCGGCAAGGCGCACGACATTCGCAACAGGCTGCTCGGGCACGAGAAATGGGGCCGGGCGTTCTGGTTTTACGGCGCCACCGAGCGGTACATTCTCCACCCGATCCGTGACGAGGTCGATCGCCGCCGAGTTGAAGAGGATCTCATCCACGCGCTGAAGCCGCGGATGAATGATGTCGAGATCCCCAAGGCAAAGCACAATGCGCGCGAGCATGGCGCTTCGTTGCGCCGGTTCTTCGATAGCCGCCCCCAGATCGTGGGCAAGCAGAAACAGCGGGCGACAGCGCGCGCCTGACGCGACGGCTTGACGCGCGCGCGCGGGCGCGCGATGGGGCGGGCGGATGAATGACCGCCCCGAACCGCCCGCGCCTCGGCCGGGGCTTTCCGCGCAGATTGCGGATTTCGTCAACAACATGGACCAGCGCGCTTGGCGCGCCGTGGCGGTTACGCTTGGGCTGTTCGTTGTTGTCGGCCTGATGCTGGTGATTGGGCGGTTGTTCTATGGCGACGAAATCGAGCGCTTCGTGCGCACCTGGCTGGGCGGGGCGGAACGTACGCACTGGGGCCTGCCGGCGGTGATTTTGGTGTTCACGATCACCGCCTATATCGGCGCGCCTCAATTCGTGCTGATCACAGCGTGCGTGCTGGCGTTCGGACCGGAAGTCGGATTCTGGTATTCCTGGATCGCCACCATCGTCTCGGGCGCGGTGACGTTCCTTACTGGAAAATTGTCGAGCGCCCAGGCGATGAAGCGTTTTGGCGGCGCGACGGGCGGGCGCTTCACCCGCTTTATGGGCCAAAATGGATTCATCGCCAGTTTCCTGGTGCGCTTCGTGCCGACCGCGCCGTTTGCGGTTGTGAACATGGCGATGGCGACGGCGGGCGTAGGTTTTTGGGCGTTCATCGGCGGGCTCGCGCTTGGCGTGTTGCCGAAGACGGCGATCGTCGCGTTCGCCGGCGATGGCATCATGGACGCGCTCGAGGGCAATCTGGGCTCGGCGGCGCTGATGGGCGCGGCGGCGATCGCGTTGTGGTTCATAGTCGTGGTGCTGGTTCGCGGCTACGTACGGCGCAATCAAAGCCAGGATTGAGCAGCGCGCCAGAAGCGCTGGACGATTGGCTCGGCTAGCGGCACCCTAGGCTCCGGCCCTGTCGCCTGCTTCGCGCGCTGGCTGGGGAGCGTGGGAGGGCGTCATGCGCACGCAAGTCTTGAGTATTTGCGCCCTGGTGGCGCTCGCGGCCTGCGGACCAGAGCCGCAAGCGGAAACCGCGACCTATGGCCCCGATCCGCAACTTGCGGCGCCGCACCAAGGCATGCTGCCAGACATCAGCATACCGGAAATCGTCGGCTGGGCCGCAGGCGCGGCGCCGGGGGCGCCGGATGGTTTTTCCGTGACGCGCTTTGCCGAGGGGCTAGACCATCCGCGCTGGATTTACGTGCTGCCCAACGGCGACGTGCTGGTGGCTGAATCCGCCACCGAAGCGGGGCGGGTTGGGGATATTGAGGATTGGGTCAGGGAGCGCGTGCTCGAACGAGCCGGTGCGCTGCGGGTCAGCGCGAATCGCATCACGCTGCTCCGTGACGATGATCGCGACGGCGTCGTCGACACGCGCGGTCCGTTTCTGGAACACTTAAACCAGCCGTTCGGGATGGTTGCGCTGGGCGGCTTTCTCTATGTCGGCAACACCGATGCGGTGGTGCGCTATCCCTATCAGCCCGGCGCGGAGCGAATTTCGGGGCCCGGCGAAGCGATTTTGCCACTGCCCTATCATGCCGAAGATAATGGGCACTGGACGCGCAATCTGATCGCCAGCCCGGACGGGACCAAGCTCTATGTTGGAGTGGGCTCGGCCAGCAACATCGCCGATTATGGCATGGAGGTGGAGGAGGGCCGCGCGGCAATCCACGAATTCAATCCCGATGGATCGGGCGACCGTATTTTCGCGTCGGGCTTGCGCAATCCCAACGGCATGGATTGGGAGCCGACCACCGGCGTGCTGTGGACCGCGGTGAATGAACGCGACATGCTGGGGCCTGACCTCGTCCCCGACTACATGACCAGCGTGCGCGATGGCGGCTTTTACGGCTGGCCTTGGCTGTATTGGGGCGATCACCCCGATCCGCGCTTTGAGGCCAGTGAGCGCCCGGTGAGCCAGGCGCTCAAGCCGGATTACGCGCTGGGCGCACACACGGCTTCATTGGGGTTGGTTTTTTACGACGGCGCGAGTTTTCCCGCGCGCTATCGCGGCGGTGTGTTCGTTGGCCAGCATGGTTCATGGAACCGGATGCAGCCGAGCGGCTATCAGGTTTTGTTCGTGCCGTTCGCCAATGGCGAGCCCGCCGGCATGCCCGAAGTGTTTCTTGGCGGCTTCCTCAACGCTGGCGGCGCCGCGCAAGGACGGCCCGTGGGCGTCGCGCTGGATCGCACCGGCGCGTTGCTGGTGGCTGACGATGCGGGCGACGTGATTTGGCGCGTTGCGGCGGATTGAGTGCGACGGCGCTTATTCAACGACGCTTTCTATCGCCGCTTCGTTGCTGAGTCGCTGATTTTCCGTTTGCGCGCGCAGCAATATCGTGGCGGCGGCGGCGATGATGAGGGCGGCGAGGGCGGTTAGGCCAATCACCGAGACGAGGCTCATGCCGCGTTTGCGTGGCTGCCCGGCCTCCTCTGGCGTAAGATTGCTCTGCCGCGGGCGCGACAACAGCAGGGCGCCGAGCACGATGACGGCGACGAACAGCGCGGTGGTGCCGGCGACCAGCACGATCACGGCGATGCGGGTCAGGCGGTCGGCGGTGTTGAGCTTCTCGGCGAGGTCCTGGTTTTGGGTTCGCAAGGCTTGCACGGTGGCGAGGCGCTCGGCCTCGATCCGCTCGGCGACGCTGAGGCAGCGCTCATCGCTGACGCGCGGGGTGACGCCCGCGCTCTCAAGGAAATCGATCAATTGCGGGGTGCGGGTCGCGACACTGCGGGTCTCGCGCGTCTCCGCGCCGCGCACGTGCCAAGAATTGACGCCGATGACGCGGCCGCACTCGTCAAGTAACGGCCCGCCGGAAGAACCCGAGGAAATCACCGCCTGGTGGTTGATGGTGGGAATGGGCTCGCCGGTTGGCGCTCGCTCACGCAGCGAAGCGATCTCGCCGGATGTCCGCGAAGGCGTGGTCGGGCGCAGCAAATCCGCTCCCGAAGCGCCCTGGAAATCGACGTCGGGATAGCCAAGCGCGATGACGGCGTCGCCGGCATGGGGCTCGACCGTCGACAGAGTCAGCGCCGCCATGTCGCCGCCGCCGCGGAATTCCAACAACGCAAGCTCGCTCAACGCCGAGAAAGCGATGATGCGCGCGGGCAGGATTGCTGTGTTCTGCTGCGTGACGATGGCGACCTGGAATTGCGGCTGCTGGCGTGCTTCGGCGACAACGTGGGCGCTGGTGACGACAAGATTGGGCGCGACGAGGAAGCCGGAGCCAGCCCCCGCGAGCATGCGCCCCTCGGAACTGTCCAAAATGACTGCGACGCGAACGATCGAGCTTTCAGCGCCGCTGAGGCTCTGCGCCGCGGCCGATCCCGCCAACGCGATGGCCAA
>JANNFH010000077.1:0-8705 GCA_031379565.1 Alphaproteobacteria bacterium | reverse complement strand
CCGCCATTCGCGATCGCGCATCAATTGCTGAAGAGCTGGGCGGAAAAATAAAAACTCTCCGTCATTGCTGACTGGCGGAGCGTGATCCGGAGCCCAGGGGCAACCGCGCCGCCCCCATGCCCCCATGTCCCCATGCTCCCTAGGTTCCGGGTTCGGCGTCGCTGCCCCGGAATGACGGGTGCTCTAGTCGCACTCCGCGCAATCGTCCCGGCGCGTCGCTTCCACTTGCAGCGTCACGTGCGTAATCGCGAAACACCGCGCGATGGCTTCGGCCGCACGCGCCAAAAACTCATCGTCGCCGCCTTCGGGCCGCACCAGATGCGCCGTCAGTGCGGTTTCGCGCGCGCCCATCGCCCACACATGCAAATCGTGCACGGCGACCACGCCCGGTTGGCCCGCCAGCATGTCGCGTACAGCGGCGACATCGATGTGCGCGGGGGCGGCATCCATCGCCAGATCAAGCGATTCCCGTAGCAATCCCCAGGTGCTCCACAAAATGAGCGCCACCACGCCAGTGCTGATCGCCGGATCGACCCATGCAGCGCCGGTGAACCAGATCGCCGCGCCCGCCACGATCACAGCCGCGGAGACCCCGGCATCGGTGAGCATGTGCAAGAACGCGCCGCGCACGTTTACGTCGTCCTTGCGCCCCGCCGCGAACAGCAGCGCGGTGGCGCCGTTCACCAGCACGCCAGCGCCGGCGACACCCATCACCAGCAGACCCTGTGTTGGCTCGGGGCTGGCGAAGCGCGTTAGCGCCTCCAGCACAATTGCGCCGCATACGCCCACCAACACCAAAGCGTTCGCCAACGCCGCCAATACTGTGGCTTTGGCATAGCCGTAAGTGCGCCGCCCGCCCGCGCCTTGCTTGGCAAGCCAAGCGGCGCCGCCCGCCAGGGCCAGGCCGAGAACGTCCGATAAATTATGCAGCGCATCGGAAAGCAACGCTGTTGAATTGGCCAGGAATCCGCCCGCGACTTCAATCGCGACGAAGCCCAGATTGAGCGCAATGGCGATGCTATAACGTTGGCCGGAAAGGGCGGGAGCGTGGTGGGCGTGATGGTGGCCGTGCTCCGGCCCAGCGCCAAGCTCCTGCGAGTGCATAGCCCCCGTGTAGGGTGCTTCGGGTCAGGCGCATAGCCTTGACGGAGCATCGGCGCAGCTTCACAGGCAAGAGCGCAGGGGACTCATGCGGACACGCCGGAGCATCGCGCAACAACTCGTCGCCGCCGCCGCTGCGGCATTCGCGCCATCGTGTGCCTCAGTGCCGACAACGCGGCGCGGTCAACGCCCCTACCTCGCGCCCGTCAACGTCTCCGAAAGCCGCGTTATCCGCATCGATGTCGGACTGCGTCCTTTTCGCCCCAGCGGCTTTCGGGTCGCGCGCGAAGCGCTTGGCGATAAAACCATCATTCATAATTACGGCCATGGCGGGGGCGGCATCACGCTGTCGTGGGGAAGCGCGAAACTCGCGCTCGATCTCGGCCACGATCCCGCGCAAAGCGATTACGCCGTGCTCGGCTGCGGCGCGGTGGGGCTCGCGACCGCGCGCCTGCTGCAAGAGCGCGGCGCCAAGGTGCGCATCTATGCCAAGGCGCTGCCGCCAAATGTCACCTCCAACGTGGCCGGCGCACAATTTTGGCCGGCGTCTGTGTTCGAGCCGGCGCGTGTGGAGGAGGGTTTTCTCGATCGGCTGGTCGCAGCGATGGCGTACTCCTCCCGCCGCTTTCAATCGTTCGCGGGCGAGCATTATGGCGTGAGCTGGGAGGCGAATTACTTCTTGAGCAACCGGCCGATCCACGATTATCCGGTGCGTGAAGGCGGGCGGCTGGCGCCCTTCGCCATCAACCTGCGCGACCTTTCTCCGAGCGAGCATCCGTTTTCATCGCCGCACGTGCGCGCGTTCGACACGATGATGATCGAGACGCCGAATTATCTGCGCGCAGTCGAAGCCGATTTCCGCGCCGCAGGCGGCGAGATTTCGGTTCATGATTTCTCCGCGCCGGAGGAGATCGCCGCTTTGCCCGAAAACGTGGTGTTCAATTGCACGGGACTGGGCGCTGGCGTCTTGTTCGGCGATTCTGAACTTGAGCCCGTGCGCGGCCAACTGGTCATTCTCGAACCTCAGCCCGAGGTGGGCTACAACCTCATCGCTGATGGGCTCTACATGTTCGGACGGCGCGACGGCATCGTGCTGGGCGGCAGTTTCGAGCACGGCGTTTGGTCGCTTGAGCCTGATCCGGCCGTTACTGCGCGCATTCTCGGCGGCCATAAACGCATCTTCGCGGCGATGGCGCGGCGTTAACGCAGGAGCGGGCGCGTCGTCGGAGGCGCCATCTAGAGCGGCATGAACAACACCCGCCCGCCACGGGCGCCGGCGATTTGGCGCGCTGTGCGGCAATCGCTCTCGGTCGGTTGTGCGGCGGCGGCGACGCCATCGAGCCAGGCGCGGCAATAACCGCGGCGCGGCAGTGCGCTGGCCGGCACGCCGGTAAAATCGTTGCGGCCTGCATAAGCGGCGCGTTCCGCTTCGTGGCTGATCACCCGGCCGCCCCAGCTCCGCGCCAGCCAATCGGCGTGTTCGCACTCCATCTGGGCGGGTTGTTTGTCCACCGGGAGCGCATCGTACCAAAGACGGCACTGGCCCGGGTGCGGCAGTGCCGAGAAGGGCACGCCGGCGACTGGGCTGGCGTGCAACGCGGACACAGCGGGCGCCGCCATCACCTCAGGCGGCTCCGCGCCCACCGAGGAAGTCACCATCGCGATCGAAGCGGCGATTGCGGCGATCAACTTGGCCATGACCCAATGCTCTCCAGGAACTAAGGCGTTCCTTAAGCGCATGTAAGGTGAGGTTGTGGCCAGGCGATGTGACCTTGGGCACGGCGCCGACCGGCGGCGCGCTGGGCCGGCGCGTGGCAAGTTGTTACCCTTCCCTGGCGGAGTAGATGCAAAAATGGCACAAGTTTAGCGGGAAAGTGCCGCCTTAGGGGTGGGTTGTTGCGCATTTTCCCCAATTGACGGCGTGACAGCGTCCGCAAAATGGGCTGTATTTTGTCAGCATAGAGGCCAGCGAGCGCTGCGTGAGCACGTACGCGCTCTGGTCACCAGAGCGGGGAACAAATTATGAGCGCGAAACAATATTCAAAGCTTTCACTTGGCGCGTTGGCGTTTGCGATGGCGCTTGCGGTTCCATCCTTTGCTGCGGCGCAGCAGCAGGAAGAAGAGATCATCGTCACCGCCACCAAGCGGGCGACGTCAATTCAAGACGTGCCGTTCTCGGTCAACGCGCAAACCCAAGAAGACATCCAGCGCACCGGCGCGGGCACGCTCGAAGAATTGTCGCGGAATGTCGCGGGCCTCACTTTGCAAAACCTCGGACCAGGCCAGAGCCAAGTCGCGATCCGCGGCGTCTCGGCCGGTCAGATCGTACGCGACCAGCCGGGCGTGAAAGAACAAGTCGGCATCTATCTCGATGAATCGGTGATTTCGCTCTCGCTGTTCACGCCCGACCTGGACCTGTTTGATTTGAACCGGGTTGAAACCCTGCGCGGCCCGCAAGGCACGCTGTTTGGCTCAGGCTCGGTCGGTGGCACGCTCCGCTACATCACCAATCAGCCTGATCCGTCGGGCTTCGCGGGTCTGATTGAAGGCAACGTCAATTCGCTGACCGATGGCGGCACCGGCGGCTACGCCAAGGGCATGGTCAATATTCCCTTGGCCAACGACGCGGCGTTGCGCCTGGTTGGCTATCACACCGAATATGCCGGCTTCATCGACGCGCTGCGCACAGGCGGGCGCACCGAGGATGTCAACAGCGGGACCCGCTCGGGCATTCGCGCCGCGCTGCTGTTCCATCCGCTACCGAACCTCGCCATCACCCCGCGCATCGTCTACCAAGATACGCACGCTGATGGCTTCAACCGGCAGGAAGTCTTCAACCTCTACGCCAACCCTTTCATGTCGACACCGGTGACGCTTGCCGAGCGCGAGCAATTCTTGCTCCTGGACGAGGAATTCGACGACGAGACCATGATCGCCGACCTGACCGCCGTGCTCAGCCTCGACAACGTCGATCTCACGTCGGTATCGTCCTACGTCGATCGCGACATCCTGGTCAGCCGCGACGCCAGCGCGCTGACCGGAAGCGTGACCATAGACCTTGGCTTCGATCCTGCGGCCGTGCTTATTCCATCAAACCTGCGCGACACTACGCAGTTGCAACAATTCACCCAGGAATTCCGCATCAGCTCGAACGGGGACGGGCCGTTCCAATGGTTGGTTGGCGCCTTCTACGCCGATATAGAGCGCACCTACGCCCAACGCTTGCCGACGCCCGGCTATGATGCGGCGCAGGACGCTTACGCGGCCATCGTCAACGCCGACGCCGATCCCGACAATGACTTCCCGACTTCGGCGCAAACCGCCAACGGCTACGGGCCGGATTCGCCCTACAACGCCGATTTGCCCTACACGCTGACGCAAATGGCTGTGTTCGGTGAAGCGAGCTACGACGTTACCGACCGTCTCACCTTGACCGCGGGTGGCCGGTATTACGATTTCGAGGAAGAACGCACCTTCACTTCGGGCGGCGTGTTCTCGAACGGCGACAATCGCGCCGATTCCACGGAATCCCAAGGCTTCACGCCGCGCGTCATGGCAAGTTACGAAGTCAGCGACAGCGTCCGTCTGAATGCACAAGCCAGCCAAGGCTTCCGTCTCGGCGGGGTTAACGATCCGCTCAACGTACCGCTCTGCACGGATGAAGACGAAGCCATTTTCGGCAACTTCCAATCGTACGACGATGAGACGTCATGGAATTATGAAGCCGGCGTGAAAGTAAGCCGCCCTGGGCTGACCTTCAACGCGGCGGCGTTCTATAACGACATCGAAAACCTGCAAGTTACGCTGGACGCCGGCTCGTGCTCGTCGCGGATTTCGTTCAATGTGCCGGAAGCGCATTCGGGCGGCGTCGAGTTCGAAATTTCGGGTTCGCCAGCGCCTGGCTTGGAGCTTTCCTTCGCCGGCACGGTCGTGAACGCCGAGTTCGACTCGACCGTCGTCGATGGCAGCGACAATGTTATTGGCGGCCTGCGCACGGGCAACCGGCTTCCATCGGTGCCGGAATACCAGTTGGCGGCGACGGCGGCCTATTACTTCCCGCTTCAGCATTTTGGCACGGGCAATGAAGGCTTCGTCGCTGCTTCGCTGCAGCATGTCGGCAGCCGCTTCACTCAGCCGAGCGATCAGGAGAACAATCCGCGCTCGTTTGTGTCAGGTCTGCCGTTCGGCGGCGCCCCTGGAACTGACGCGACCGTGGTCGATCTTGAGCTTGAGCCCTACACCACGCTCAACCTCAATGCCGGCATCGAGAACGACGTCTGGGCGCTCATTGTTTACGTCAACAACGTCACCGACGAGAACGCTGAGCTTGCCTTCGACCGCGAACGCGGCGGCCGGGCGCGGCTCGGGTTCCACGTTATCAGCCCGCGGACGTTTGGCGTCACCGCGCGCCGTTCGTTCTGATCGTCGACAAATAAGTTTGCGCTTGGCGGGCGGACCGGGAAACTGGTCCGCCCGCTGGCGTTTTGGCGGCGCGGGGAAGTAGCAGCCCATGAGCCATCTGAACCTCGCCTCGCTCGTCTTTTTCGCCACGCTTGCACTGACGTTCGGCGCGGCGATGCTGGCACGCTTTCGCGCCAAGCCGAGCGCCGAGGAAGATCTGGCCGGGCGCTCGCTCAATCGATGGCTGATCGGATTGAGCGCTGGAACGACTGGCAATTCTGGCTTCATCGTCACCGGCGCGGTCGGGCTTGGTTATGCTGGCGGCGCCCATTGGTTGATGTTGCCGCTGAGCTGGCTGCTCGGCGATCTGGTCTATTGGAGCTTCTTTCCCGATCGCTTGAATCGGCTCGCGCGCGAAACTGGCGCGGCGACGCTGTCGGAAGTATTGACCCGCGGCCTCCAAGGACGCGCGGCGAAAGTGCTCTCGGTGGCTGTATCGCTGGTGCTGATCGTTTTTCTGTCGATGTACATCTCGGCGCAATGGCTGGCGGGTGAGAAATTTCTCTCCGGCATCTTTGATCTTTCGCCGCTCACCGCGCTCATCGTTTTCAGCCTCACTATCGTCGCCTATTCCAGCCTCGGCGGCTTTCGCGGCTCGATCTACACCGATGTGGTGCAGGCGTTCGTGCGCATCGTCGGCACCGCGGTGGCGCTAGGGGCGGTGATCTGGTTTGCCTTGCGCGAACCATCGGTGTTTGCCGCCAATATCGAAGCGGCGGGGCCGGGCTTTCTGTCGGCGTTTCCAGACGCGACTTGGCTCAGCGTGCTCGGCTTCGTCGCCGGTTATGCTTGTGCGGCGGTCGGCTTCGGCCTTGGCCAGCCGCAAATCGTGACGCGCTATCTCGCCGGCGCCAGCCCCGAGGAAACCAAGGCGGCGCGCTGGATTTATATTGGCTTCCTGCAGCTGACCTGGATCGCCATGACGCTGTTTGGGATCATCTTGCGCGGGGTGATGCCTGGCATCGAGGATCCTGAAACCGGCCTCTCCCTCTTCTTCGTCACCCACATGGGCGCGATTTTGACAGGCATCATTTTCGCCGATGTGTTCGCCACCATCGCCTCGACATCGAACGGCATCTTGGTGTCGATCGCGCAGACCCTGCGTCGCGATCTGCTCGCGGGGCTGTTCGGGACGCAGCGGAATTTCTCGCTTCTAGCGATGACGGCGCTGACGTTTCTGATTGGAGTTGGAACGATCGCGCTGTCGTTTGTGCTGCCGGGCAACGTGTTTTCCATTGCTATCGATGCGGTGTCGAAGATTGGGGCCGGGCTTGCTGGGCCGGTGATGGTCCGCGCGTTTCACTGGCGCCATAATGCGCTGTCGCTGCTGCTTGCGCTGACCGCCGGCATCGCCGCGGCGTTCGTCTGGAGCGCGCTTGGCTATGGCGGGGTGATGAATGAAGCGGGGATCGGCATAGCTGTGAGCTTGGGCGTCAATTGGATTGTGGCGCGCGCCATGCCGCCGCCGCCTTGATCGGACTAGCGCTAGGGGCGCCCGCCGCCTTCCGCGTAGGCAAGCTCAAGGCGGAAACCCAAAATCGCGGGCAAGACAAACCCTCTAGGGGCTCAGTTGCGGCATATTTCATCCAAGCGACAGCCGGATATTGCGCAAACCGGGCCGGCGCGTATTTTGCCGGCCAATGAGGTCGCCCCCACGTCACGGGCGGCCCACGGGAGCGAACGCCATCATCATGAAGACCACACGCCGCCGCGTCATCGCCGCGTTGAGTACAACCATGCTCGCGCCCTTGGTCAGCTCCTGCGCTACAGCCATGCCGTCGCCAAGCGGGCCGCGCAGCGCGGCCGACCTGGTGTTCGAGGCGCTCGCCGCGCGCTGGCTCGAAGGCTCGATGCAGCTGGCGCCGATCGAGGCAACCAAGTTTGGCGAGCACCGCTACGATCGCGAGGTCGATGATGTGAGCGCCGCTGGCCGCGCTCGGTTGTTGCGCTTCACGCAAGACACCCAGCGCGAGCTTGACGGCGTCGATCGTGGCGCGTTGTCGCGCGCCAACCAAGTCGATGCTGCGATGTTGGATAATCAGCTGCGCGGGCAGGTTTGGGGCCTTGAGCGTCAGCAGCCATGGGCCTGGAACCCGCTCTTCTATCAAGCCAAAGCGGGCGACGCGATTTATGCGCTGATGTCACGTGAATTCGCGCCGGTCGACGCTCGGCTTCAAAGCGTGACGGCGCGGCTGGAAAAACTGCCGGCGCTGCTGGCGCAAGCGCGCGCCGAACTCGTGCCCGCTCGCGTGCCGGCGCCGTACGCCGCGACCTATGCGGGGCAAAACCCCGGGTTAAAGAGCCTGATCGAGGAATTGGTGACGCCACACCTCGGCGCGCTCCGCGCCTCAGCTCGCACGCGGCTCGAAGCCGCCATCACCGGGTTCAACGCGGCCATCGACGAACAACAGCTTTGGATCGAGGGTCAACTTGTGCTTGCTGCACAAGGCGAGTGGCGGGCAGGCGCGGCGATGTTCGACGAGGGGCTGGCGTTTGCGTTGATGACGCCGTTGACCCGTGAAGAAATTCGTCAGCGTGCCGATGCGGCGGTGATCGCCGTGCGCGCCGACATGTACCGGGTGGCTAAGCAAGCGTTGGCTGGTCGGGCAGGGGCGCCGCCCGCGCCGGACGTTCCAAACGCGGCGGAACAGCAAGCAATTATACGCGCTGCGCTCGCCATTTCCGGGGCCGAACGGCCCGGCCGGGACAATCTGGTCGAAGCGGCCACTGCTGCAGTGCGCGAGGCGGAAGCTTTCGTGCGGCAGAGCGATTTCATCACCTTGCCGGATGAGCCGGTACGGGTGATCCCGTTGCCGGAATATCAGCAGGGCGTAGCGGTGGCGTATTGCGATTCACCTGGGCCGCTGGAGCGCAACCTCGCCACTTACTACACCGTCTCGGCTGTGCCCGATGCCTGGACCGACGAGCAGGCGGCGTCGTTCCTGCGCGAGTACAACAATCGCGCGATCATCGATGTCGGCGTGCACGAAGCCATGCCGGGCCATTACGTCCAGCTCTGGCATGCCAATTCCTACCCCTCAGTGCTGCGCGCGGTGCTGCAATCTGGCACCTTTGTTGAAGGCTGGGCCTGCTACGCCGAAGCGGTGATGGTGAGCCAGGGCTTCCGCGGCGATGACCCGCTC
>JANNFH010000058.1:0-4361 GCA_031379565.1 Alphaproteobacteria bacterium | reverse complement strand
CAGCGGGTGCGATCGGGAGCGGCGTGCGGCGCGGATCGTGGCCGGCGGACATGCATGCGGCGAACACGGTGGGAAAACGCTGCGGGATGTGCGCGCCGTTGGCGGCGCGCGCGTCTAGAAAAGCGCCGCGGCCGGCGGCGCGTTCGCTGTGGATGGCGCGCGCGACGACATCGCGCGCCGCCAGATCGCTGACGAAAGCTTCGCCGTTGGCGTTGACGATGTGCGCGCCCTCGCCGCGAAGGGCTTCGGTGGCGAGGGGGGCTGGGTCGCGGCCAATGTCGATCGCGGTGGGGTGAAATTGCACGAATTCCGGGTCGGCGATCAGCGCGCCGGCGCGCGCCGCCATCGCCATGCCCTGACCCATCGCTTCGGGCGGATTGGTGGTGACGGCGAAAAGCCCGCCAATGCCGCCGGTAGCGAGGACGGTCTCGGACGCCTTTAGCCGTGTTTCGCCCTGCGCATTGACGCACAGCACGCCGCACACCGCGCCGGAATCGTCCCGCAGCAACGCAACGGCGCGGGCGTTCTCGACGATCTCGATATGGGGCGCGGCGCGCGCGGCGATCATGAGCGCATCCATGATCGCCTTGCCGGCAAGATCGCCCGAGACCCGCACCACCCGCGGGCGTGAATGCGCGGCCTCTAAACTTTGCGCCAAGGCGCCGTCGGGTGAGCGATCAAACGGCACGCCGAGGGCGATCAAATCCATGACGCGCGCGGGGCCCTCTTCGGCGATCAGGCGCGCAATCACCGGATCTACCAGCCCGGCGCCGGCCGCCACCGTGTCGCGCGCGTGCAAAGCGGGATTGTCGCCGGGCGCGAGCGCCGCGGCGAGGCCCCCTTGCGCCCACGCCGAGGACGAGGCTTTGCCGAGCGGCGCCTGGCTTAGCACGATAGCTCGGCGCGGCGCCAGTTTTAGCGCAAGGAACAACCCGGCCAAGCCAGCGCCGACGATGAGGATGGGATCAATGCGGGTCATGGCGGACGCCCTTCCACCCTCTCCCTTGCGGAGAGGGTGGCGCGCGACAGCGCGCCGGATGAGGGGCGTGAAGGCACCGCCAGCTTTTGCGCGTAATGCGCAATGTCGCGTCTGATCATGCGCCCCTCATCCGGCCGCTCCGCGGCCACCTTCTCCGCGAGGGAGAAGGTAGGAGCGCTCGCCTAGCGCACGCGCGTGAATGTCACTTGCGCGGAGGCCGCGGAGGCCAGCACGCCGACCAACTGATCGGCTTCGCCGGCTTGCACCAAGAAATTGTCTGGCTCGTAGCCTTCCAAGGGTTCCGCCATTTCGCAGGTAATGTTGAACTGCGCCTCTTGCACTTCGCCATGGCAGCTCTCGCGCGCGGTGAGCAGCGCCGATTGGGCGCCCTGGGTGACGTATTCGTGCGCCACCAGTTTTATGTCGTAGCGCGAATTGCTCGCGGGCGTGATGATGGCGACGCCGCTCATCAAGGCGGCGACTTCGCCTTGCCCCGCGCCATACGGCGCGGTCTGGAACGCCCAGGTTCCGGTGTAGGCGTCCCCGGCTTGCGCCCCGGCAGGGCCGGTGCAGGCCGCCGTCACCAACAACGCCGCCGCCATCGTCAATCCACGCATCCTCTGCCCCCTCATAGCTCACCGCGCCCGCGCGGCGTTGAGAATCATGGGCGCGCGGGGCGGGGGGCGTCAATGTGGCGGACGCAGTTTCAAACGAGTTCGACCGCGACTTCAATTTGCCCGGTCGCAAAGGCGCGCGGCTTTTCCCTCGGCAAAGCCAGCATCCGGTCGATGGCGCGCTTGGCGCGCTCGCGCACGTCTTCGGGAACAAATACTTCGTGCTTCATTTCATTGAGCGCGTCGTAAATGCCTTCGAGGGTGATTCGCTTCATGTGTGGGCAGAGATTGCACGGACGGATGAAATCGACATCGGGCACGGCGGCGGCGACATTGTCGCTCATCGAGCATTCGGTGAGCAGCACCACTTTGGCCGGGCGCTTTTCCAACACGTAGTTCTGTAGCGCAGCGGTGGAGCCGGCGAAATCGGCCACGGCCATCACCTCGGGCGGGCATTCGGGGTGCGCGAGCACGATGACGCCGGGATGGGCTTCGCGCAATTCAGCGACATCTTCCGCACTGAAGCGTTCATGGACTTCGCAGCGGCCATGCCACGAAATAATCTTGATGCCGGTTTGCGCGGCGACGTTCTTGGCCAGATATTCGTCCGGAAGCAGGATGACGCGATCGGTGTTCCATTCGCGCGCCGCCCATTCCACGATTGCGGCGGCGTTGGAGGAGGTGCAGGTGACGTCGCTCTCGGCTTTCACCTCGGCTGAGGTATTGACGTAAGTGACGACCGGCACGCCGCGATAGCGTTGCTTGATTAGGCGCACATCGGCGCCGGTGATGGAGGCGGCGAGCGAGCAGCCGGCGCGCAAATCGGGGATCAGCACGATTTTTTCCGGCGCCAGAATTTTGGAGGTTTCGGCCATGAAGTGCACGCCGGCCTGGACGATGATGGCGGCGTCGGTTTCGGCGGCCTCGCGCGCGAGTTGCAAACTGTCGCCGCGGAAATCGCCGACGCAGTAGAAAATCTCGCTGGTCATGTAATTGTGCGCGAGGATAACCGCGTTCTTGGCGCGCTTCATCGTGTTGATGGCGGCGATCAAGGGCGCGTAGGCGGGCCATTCAATGGCGGGGATGACGTGCTTAACGTGTTGATAGAGCGGGTCGGTCGCGGCCTTCACGTCCGGCGTGTAAGCGAGGCCGCGGCGGGCGGCGGCGTCGAGCTGGCCCCAGGCGCCGTGCACGGCGCGAGGGTCGCAGCCGGCGGGCTCGCCAGAAAGCAGGGTCGCGTCAATGATCCGGGCCATAGGCGGCCTCCCAGCGCCCCGGACGGGGCTTGTGCTCAGATTGAGCATATATAGGATGCGACGCGACCAAAACTAGGCGCTCGCCTACCCCTTATGCTTCAAAAGAGCATAACCAAAAATCACCATACTCGCGCGCGATTCCGGGCGCAAGCGAAACACATCGGCAGATTTTTGGGTGGGTTTTGGGGCGGAGGTCACATGCGGAAGCTGACTTTTTTGGTTTTGGCGGGGGCCGCGCTTTCGGCCTGCGCCACCAGCGTGCCGCCCCCGGAGCAGGTCGCGCCGATCGCCCCGCAAGCTGAATTTGCGCTCGAGCCGGTGCGCTTTGAAGATTTACCAGGATGGAGCGCGACCGACCTGGCGCCAGCCTTGGTATCGTTCAGGCGCTCTTGCGCAGGGCGCAGCCAGCGCGCCCCGGAACAGCCGCTGCCGGGCGGGGGACGCTATGGCGGCGCGACCGGCGATTGGGCGCCGGCGTGCGCCGCTGCAGAGCGCGTTCTCGCCGGCGGCGAACGTCCCTTCTTCGAAGCGCATTTCGCGCCGTTCGCGGTGCGCGGCCCGGGCGAAGCCAGGCTGACCGCGTATTATGAGCCGATGATTGACGCGCGCCGCGTTCCCGAAGGCGCCTTCACCGAGCCTCTGCTGCGCCGTCCGAGCGACATGGTGAGTGTGGACGTGGCCGCGTTTGCCGAAGCGTATGACGATGCAACTTTGCGCGGCGCGCCGCGGCGGCTGACCGGGCAATTGGTAGGCAATGAAGTGCGCCCATATCCCCGCCGCGGCGAACTCAGTCCGCAGCCCTCACAAGCGTTCGCTTACGCCCATCCTGTGGATGTCTATAATCTGCAAGTGCAAGGCTCGGGACGCTTGGCGTTTTCGGACGGCTCCTCTGCGCGCGCGGCTTACGCGGCGCAAAACGGTTATCGCTGGAATTCGGCGCTCGGCGCGCTGCGCAATTCTGGGCAATTGCAGGGCGGCGCCACTTGGGCGAACTTCAAAACCTGGAGTGATGCGGGTGGAAGCGAAGCCACGCGCGCGGCGCTCGCCGCCGATCCGTCATACGTGTTCTTCAGCGAGGAGCCGATCGAGGACCCAAACGCCGGCCCGAACGGCGCGGCGGGCGTGCCGCTGACCCCGCTCGGCTCGATCGCAATTGATCCGGCGTATCATCCTTATGGCGCGGTTGTTTATGTCGACGGAAGTTTCAACGGCGCGCCGTTCCAGCGTTTGCTCTCGGCGCAAGATACCGGCGGCGCTATTCGGCGCGGGCCGCTGCGCGGCGATGTGTTTTTCGGCGCGGGGCGCGAAGCCGGGGCCGCGGCGGAAGCCATGAACGCGCCGGCGCGTTGGTGGACGCTGCTGCCGCGCGGCGCGTCGATTGCCTGAACGCGGCGCTGCTTGACGCAGTTCCGGCGCTGGTGTGGTTCAGCTAGCGTTCATCCGTGGGTTCGCAGATTGGGGCGGGGCGAAAATGAGGTGAATGAAAGTGTGCGCACCGAAACCTCATTTTCG
>JANNFH010000052.1:0-1874 GCA_031379565.1 Alphaproteobacteria bacterium | reverse complement strand
ATGGCGCTCACCCAGGCGGAAAAGTACGGCACCCCCGTTGGCAACGCGCTTCGCGTCATGGCCAAGGAGAACCGCGACTTACGCCTGTCGGAAGCGGAGAAGAAGGCCGCATCGCTACCGCCAAAGCTAACCGTGCCGATGATCGTGTTTTTTCTGCCGGTGCTGCTCGCCGTCATTATCGGCCCGGCGATCATTCAAGTGAACGAGATGCTGGCGCGCCAATAGCGCGAGCTTCAACCAAAGCTGATCCAGAGCTGCGCGTCTAACTCCGCGAATTAAGATCGCCCCAGCGGCGCGGATCGGACAACAGGCTGCGCAAGAAAATCATGTTGGCTTGCGCTGTCGCCGGCGGCAGGTCGATACGTTCGAGCTGTTCGGCCTCGGCGAATTGGCCTTGCAGCGCCAAGGCAATGGCGAGGTTTTGCCGAGCTTGCGGCGGCGCGCCGGGCAGCGCAACGGCTTGGCGCAGGATCGGTTCGGCTTCCTCAGGCTGGCCGGAGATCAAATGCGACACGCCGATATTGGTGAGCACGCCAGGGTCGCCCGGTTGTATCGCCAGCGCTTCCTGATAAGCGCGTCGCGCCTCGTCGGTGCGGCCAAGTTGATCGAGTGCGACGCCGAGCGCGGAGCGAACGCGCCAATTCCGCGGATCGGCTTCCGCCGCCAAGGCCAGCGGGCGCAGCGCCTCTTGGGGATGATCGGCGGCGATTTGCGCCAAGCCGTACGTGGTGAGCAGCGGGCTATCGTCGGGAAACCGGCCCAGGGCCTCGCCCGCCACTTGCACGGCGCGGTCGGTGCGTCCCCCCTGGCGCAGCGCCTCAGCGAAATGCCGCGCCGCGTCCAGGTCGTTCGGGAACGTGTTGTACTCACCGGCCCAGAACGCCATCTGCGTCAGCATGTCATCGCGGGCGATGCGCTCGCGCGCGCCGCGGTCGATAGGCCGCGCGCCCGCGATGGCGGCGTGCTGGGACAAGCTTTCGCCTGCCCCTTCGCCCGAGCCTTCGCCTGTGCTGGCGCAGGCGGCGAGCGATGAAATGGCGAGCAGCGCGAAGGGCAAGCGAGTCATGGTGAGCAAATCCTTAATGCGCGAAAGAATGCCTGAGGCATGCTCAACAAAGCGCTAATGGCGTATAAGCCAGCCCATGCCGACTCTCCCTTTTCTCGACGACGCCGCCGCGACCCCGATCCACGCTTTGCGCACCAGCGAATGGAAAAGCTGGCTTGAAAGCCGGCCCGATGCGCTAAAGCGGCTCACCGCCGCCCACGATTTCACCGCGCAGAACGGGCGCATCCTGTTGGTCCCCGCAACAGATGGCGCCATTGAGCGGGTGCTGTTCGGGGTGGGCGAGAAGGCGAACGCCATGGCGATCGGCGCATTGGCGCAGCACCTGCCCAGCGGCGCCTACAAGATCGCCGCTGCGCCGCGAGATTTTTCCGCCGGATTGGTGGCGCTGGCATGGGGCTTGGGCGCCTATTCGTTCGACCGCTACAAGCCGCGAAAGCGCGCAGCCCCCCTGCTGGCAGCCCCGGATGGCGCTGACATGGCCGAAGTGGCGCGGCTGGTATCGGCGGCTTGGGCAGCGCGCGATCTCATCAACACGCCGGCCAACGATATGGGGCCCGAGGCGCTGCACGCGGCCGCGGAAACGCTGGCGCGGGAAAATGGCGCAAGCTTTGAAGCCATCGTCGGCGATGAGCTGTTGGCGCGGAATTACCCGCTGATCCACGCCGTGGGCCGCGCCGCGGCGCAGGCGCCACGCCTGCTGCATCTGCGCTGGGGCGAAGCGGACGCGCCGCGCGTGGCCATAATCGGCAAGGGCGTAACCTTCGACACTGGCGGGCTCGACCTGAAGCCCTCAAGCGGCATGCGGCTG
>JANNFH010000016.1:0-5736 GCA_031379565.1 Alphaproteobacteria bacterium | reverse complement strand
AGCCCATCCCCATCCCGACAAGGCGCCCAGCGACGGCCCCAACATGGTGGCGTTCGAGGACCTCGAAGACATGGTGCGCGATCTGTTGGCGTTCGACCGGCTGGCGAAGGCCGGCGCGATGGCGGCGGATTAGGGCGCCGCACGCCAAGGCGACGCTCGCGGGCGACGCTAACGCTGGCGCGTTCGGCGCGGGCTTGCTAAGGCCGTGTCATGTTTGAACGACGTATCCTGATAACTGGCGGCTCAGGCTTCCTCGGCTCGCACCTGTGTGACCGCCTCGTCGCGCGCGGCGACGATGTAATCTGCGCCGACAATCTGTTCACGGGCAGAAAACGCAACGTCGCGCATCTGCTCGACAAACCGAATTTCGAGTTTGTCCGCCACGACGTGACCTTTCCGCTCTATGTCGAAGTGGATCAAATCTACAATCTCGCCTGCCCCGCTTCGCCCGTGCATTACCAGCACGATCCGGTGCAGACGACCAAGACCAGCGTCCACGGCGCCATCAACATGCTGGGCCTGGCCAAGCGGCTGCGGGCGCGCATCTTTCAAGCATCCACTTCGGAAGTGTACGGCGATCCCGATGTGCATCCCCAGCAGGAAGAATATTGGGGCCGGGTCAACCCGATCGGCATTCGTTCTTGCTACGACGAAGGCAAACGCTGCGCGGAGACGCTGTTCTTCGATTACCACCGCCAGCACGGGCTCGACATCAAGGTCGCACGCATTTTCAACACCTACGGTCCGCGCATGCACCCCAACGACGGGCGCGTGGTGTCAAACTTCATCGTCCAGGCGTTGCGCAATGAAGACATCACGCTCTATGGCGATGGCCAGCAGACGCGCTCGTTCTGCTACGTTGACGATCTCATCGATGCGTTCGTGAAATTCATGGACACTCCCGAAGGCGTCACCGGCCCGATAAATCTCGGCAATCCCGACGAATTCACCATCAAAGCGCTGGCTGAAGCGGTGCTCGAACTCACTGGCGCCAAGTCGAAATTGGTGTTCCGACCGCTGCCAAGCGACGACCCGCGCCAGCGTCAGCCCGACATTTCCAAGGCGCGCCAGCATTTGGGCTGGGCCCCGGCGGTGCCCCTGCGGGAGGGCCTGAAGCGGACGATCAGCTATTTCGACGACCTCCTGCGCGAGGGCGATCCGCTAATGACGGCGCGCTAATTTCATGGACCGCCGGCGTAAGCGACGGCTCCGGTGCCCAAGTCAAATTTGGGGCCGGCGAGGACGCCGGCGGTCCATATTTGCGCGCCCGCCGCCTTTTCGTTACTCACAGGCCGATTGGAGTTCTGGTTTTGCGGATTCTGCACGTCATCGCCGGCGCCAAGGAAGGCGGCGCGGAGAGCATCATGCTCGACGCGGCGCTGGCGCTCGCCGAGGCCGGCATCGAACAACACGTCATCACCCGCGAGCACAACCAAGCCAGGCTCGATGCGCTTCGCGGCGCCGGCGTGCCGTACACCATCGCTTCCTTTGACAAGGTCTGGCGCGAGCCAACCAAGACCGCCATCCGCACTGTCGCCGAGGCGTTCAAGCCAGACGTGCTGCATTATTGGATGGGCCGCGCCGGCAGCTTCGCGTCAAAACGCTATCGCGAGCGCAGCCTCGGCTGGTACGGCGGCTATTACAAGCTCGATCGCTTCAAGAATTGCGCCTGGCATGTGGGCATGACCCGCGATTTGGTCCGCCACATCATCGAACAAGGCGCGCCGGAAGAGCGCGTCAGCGTGCTCAATTCCTATGCCAATCTCGAAGCCTCCCCGCCGACGCCGCGCGCCTCGCTCGATACGCCGGAAGGCGCGCCCGCGCTTCTGACGTTGGCGCGTCTGCATTGGAAGAAGGGCATCGACACATTGATCGAAGCGCTCGTCGATCTACCTGGCGTGTACGCCTGGATTGCCGGCGAAGGCCCGCTCGAAGACGACCTCAAGGCGATGGCCAAGAGGCTTGGCGTGGCTGACCGGGTGCGCTGGCTAGGTTGGCGCAACGACCGCGCCGGGCTGCTGGCGGCCTGCGACGTGGTGGCGTTTCCTTCCCGCTACGAGCCGTTTGGCAATGTCACCATCGAGGCGTGGGCCGCCAACAAGCCACTGGTGGTCGCCGACTCGGCTGGTCCCGCCGCAACGGTGACGAACGAGGTTGATGCGCTGCTGGTGCCCAAGGACGATCCGGCCGCGCTGCGCGAAGCCCTGAAGCGCGTGACCGAGGATGGCGAACTGGCCAAGCTGCTGGTTGAAAACGGCGCGCGCGCTTACCAAACACACTTCACCAAGCCTGCGTTCGTGCGTGCTTCGATGGCGCTCTACGAGAAAATCCGCCGCGCCGCGCAAGAAGCCGAACGGGCCAGCGCGGCTTAGGTCTTGGGACTCTCAAACTGCGCGAAAAACGCGGCGCTTTGCGCCATCGCCTCTTCCCGCAGCACGCCCTCGACAAACTCAATTCCGGCCGCGCGCAAGCGCGCGGGGCCGATGCCAGCAGCCAGCGGATGTGGATCGCGCGCCGCGGTGACAACGCGCGCCACGCCCGCTTGCACGAAGAGGTCCGAGCATGACGCAGCGCCGCTTGAGCGTTGCGCGCATGGCTCAACGGTGACGTAAGCGGTGGCGCCTCGCGCGGCCTTGCCTGCTTGTGCGAGCGCTTGCTCTTCCGCGTGCGGGCGGCCACTTTCCGCTGTCGCCGCCTCGCCTACCACCACGCCGTCCTTGACGATGACGCAGCCCACCGCGGGATTGGCGCCGGTGCGCCCGATCATCGGGGCGGCGAGCGCGAGCGCGCGGCGCATATGCGCAACGTCTGTTATCTCCCCCTCCTCTTGAGAGGAGGGGGTAAGGGGGTGGGGTGAAGCGCGGCATGGGCAGGTTCGCGCGCGACAACTGACGTCAAGATTTGCGAGCGCGGAGCCTCACCCCACCTCCTGCCCTCTCCCCTCAAGGGGAGGGGGTGTGTTGCGCTGAACCCACTCATTGCGGAAAAGCCGGCAGCATCTCGGCCCGCACCGTATCGAGGTAACCGGCGGCGATCGGCTTGAGCGCCGCATCAAGTTCAATCAACAGCGGATTTCCGGTGGGAATTTCCACCGCGACAATTTCGTTATCTGGCACGGCGAACAAATGCTTCACGATGGCGCGCAGCGAATTGCCGTGTGCGGCGATGATGAGATTTTGGCCGGTGGACAGGTCACGCGCGATCGCCTCATTCCAATACGGCAGAACGCGCTCCAGGGTGGTTTTCAGCGATTCCGTCATAGGCAAATCGGCGATGCCTGAGTAGCGCCGATCAGCTGACACATCGAAATCTGCGCCCGCCTCGAGCGGCGGCGGCGGGGTATCGTAGGAGCGCCGCCAGATTTTTACCTGCGCCTCGCCGTGCCTCTGCGCCGTCTCCGCCTTGTCGAGCCCGGTCAGCGCGCCGAAATGGCGCTCATTCAGTCGCCAGCTTTTCTCCACCGGCAGCCACACGAGCCGAGCGGTCTCCAGCGCCAAATTGGCGGTGCGAATGGCGCGGGTGAGCACCGAGACGTACAGCTTATCAAAACTAACACCGCTCTCCGCCAGAAGCACGCCGGCATGGCGTGCTTGCGCTTCGCCCGCCGGCGTCAGATCGACGTCCACCCAGCCGGTGAAGCGGTTTTCCAGGTTCCAGCGGCTCTGGCCGTGACGAAGCAGCGCGAGGTGCATCCCCATCCGTTCCCAAGCCCTGCCCTGCCCGTCAAGCGGCAACAATGGTGGCGCGCCCGGGCGCCGGCGGCTAAACCTGCGCCATGCGTCTGTGGCTGTTCCATCCCCTGGTTTTCTACCCCCTGATCCTGGCCGCCGCGCTCGGCGTCATCTTGTTCAGCCTGAAACCGCAAATGATGCCGCGCTCGCCCGCGCCCGTCGCCGGCCAGATCGTAGAAGGCGGCGTGCTGGTGCTGGAGGGCGAGGCATTCAACTCACCGACTGACCCGCCCGAGCAATACGTTACCGTCGTGCGCGATTTCTGGGGGCGGCCCCAAGGTCTGCGCCTGGCCGCCCTGCCTGGATTACAGCGCCCGACCCCGGAAGAAACCGGGGTCGAGATTCAGCTGACCCCGGATTCGGCGCGCCTTATCTCCGGGCGGCGGCTGAATGTTGAAGTCTCGTATCGACCGTTGCCGGTAAATGCCGCCCCCCAGCTCGCGGTAAGGCTGCAGGGAATAGAGCCGGCGCAATGGGTTCGGCGGGCGATCCCGCCGTTATCGGGCATTGCTCGGTTCGATCTGCCCGCAAGTCAGCATGTCGAAAGCCTCGCGCTGCGCGCCATCTCCAACGACAACAGCATGGCTTTTGGGGTGGAAATCGTCAGCATCCGCATCGCGCCCGACGCTAGGCAGGCAGACAATTGAACTTTGCCAGTTTTTCGCTCACTAGAGCCGTTCCTGATACTAAGCCCGGCCCGCCGAGGCACTCTGTTTTTCTCTGTTGGAAGCTAGACCCATGTTGCCTGCGCCGCGCGCGAGCCTCTCGCCCAACAGTGCGGAGTTTGAATCTCTGCCGCTGGTAAAACCGACAGGTTTTCGCGAGTACGATGCGCGCTGGTGGTTCGGCATCGCTGGCGCAGACAAGGCGCCGGAGCTGAACTTGCTCGGGGTGCAAGCGCTCGGCCTCGGGCTCGGCACGCTGGTGCGCGAAATGGGGGTTGAGCCGCGGATCGCGATTGGCCACGATTTCCGCTCCTATTCGCTCTCGATCAAACAGGCGTTGACGATCGGGCTGATGCAGGCGGGCATGGATGTGCGCGATATCGGCCTGGCGCTCTCGCCGGTGGCCTATTTCGCGCAATTCGCGCTCGATTGCCCTTGCGTAGCGATGGTGACGGCAAGCCACAACGAAAACGGCTGGACCGGCGTCAAGATGGGCGCCAACAGGCCGCTCACCTTCGGGCCCGAGGAAATGGGCCGCCTGAAAGACATCGTGCTGGGCGGCAAGTTCAAGCCGCACTCGGGCGGTTCGTACGCGCACGTTGAGGGCATTCGGGAGAAATACCTCGCCGAAGTGTCAAAGGGCCTAAAGCTCAAGCGCACGCTTAGGGTCGTCGCCGCGTGTGGTAACGGCACGGCGGGCGCGTTCGCGCCAGAAGCGCTGGAGTTGATGGGCGCGCAGGTGATTGACCTACACACCAAGCTCGACTGGACCTTCCCGCATTACAACGCCAACCCTGAAGATGCGACCATGCTGCACGATATGGCTGCGGCGGTGAAACAACATGGCGCCGACCTCGCGCTCGGCTTCGACGGCGACGGCGACCGCTGCGGTGTCGTCGATGATGAGGGTGAGGAAATCTTCGCCGACAAAATCGGACTGATGCTGGCGCGCGACCTCTCG
This sequence comes from Alphaproteobacteria bacterium, assembly GCA_031379565.1. Classification (GTDB taxonomy): domain Bacteria; phylum Pseudomonadota; class Alphaproteobacteria; order Caulobacterales; family Aquidulcibacteraceae; genus Vitreimonas. Next base: position 379 of record JANNFH010000016.1, on the reverse strand, counting down.
GCGCAGCACAAGAACGCGACCTTCGTGGTGGACGTGAAATCGACCGGCCTTTACGCCATCGACCCCGTGCTCAAATCCAACGGGGCCAAGGTCGATTACTGGAAAACCGGCCATTCCTACATCAAGCGCCGCACCAACGAATTGGGCGCGCTGGCGGGATTTGAAAAGTCCGGGCACTTCTTCTTCCGTCCGCCCTTGGGGCTCGGCTATGACGACGGCATCGTCGCCGCCGCCGCGGTGCTGGCCATGCTCGACCGTAATCCGGGCAAGAAGCTTTCCGATCTTCGCAAGGAATTGCCACGCTCGTTCACCTCGCTCACCATGTCGCCGCATTGCGACGACGAGCGGAAATACCAAATCGTCGAGCAGGTGACCGCTG
>JANNFH010000113.1:0-1690 GCA_031379565.1 Alphaproteobacteria bacterium | reverse complement strand
CGGGTCGAGCAGGCGGTGGGCGTGGATGATGAAATAGCGCATGCGCGCATTATCGACCGAGCGCTGCGCTGCGCCCTTCCAGGCGTCATAGGCTGATTTGTAGTTCGGAAAGGCGCCGACGAATTCCACCTGACTCGGATCCTCAAACTCTGGGCGTTCTAGCGCTTTCAGTTCGCCGCCGATGACGAGATGCAGCAATTGACGATCGGTCATGCTCGCTCAGCCTTTACGTGGGTCGGGGAAAAATGCCGTGCGCTCGATTATCAGAGCGTGCAGCGCCGCGCCAGACGCGACCAAGCCAGGCGCGCGCGGGTTTGGCTGGTTGAGTACGATGGCTTGACCCCATGGGTCGGTGACGCGCCCGCCGGCGGCGGCCACGATGGCGGCGCCCGCGGCGATGTCCCACTCATGCTTGAATCCGAACAAGATGGCGGCGTCCGCCGCGCCGCAGGCGACCTGCGCCAGACGGTAAGCGATCGATTGCTTCTGGCCAAGCCGCAGCTTTGGCCAAGGCGTTGGCCAGCGTTTGTCGGCAAAGCGGCTGTGCGTACCCTCCATGCGCGCGCCTTCAAGCTCGCTGCGAAGGCTTGCTTGGAGGGGCTTGCCGTTGAGCGCGGCGCCAATTCCCAGCGCACCGACGAACATCTCGTCGGTCAGCGGATTGTAGATGGCGCCGGCGAACGCGCGGCCATGCTCGGCGACGCCAATGGAGATGGTGAATTCGGGGATGTTGGCGATCAAGGCGGCGGTGCCGTCGATCGGGTCGAGCATGAACACGCGCGCTTTGCCCAGCCGCGCTTCGGCGTCATCCGGCGCCTCTTCCGAAAGCCAGCCGTAATCGGGGCGCGCGCTGCGCAAGCGATCGGTCAGCAATTGATCCACGGCGAAGTCGATATTAGTGACCGGCCCGGCGGCGCCTTTCGAGGTCACTGCCAGCGGCTTGCGCAACAGCGCGCGGACAAGCGCACCCGCTTCGCGCGCGGCGTTTTCCAGCAGGGAGAGATCAGACGCCGCCGATTGCAAGGTCATCGACAAGGAGGCTGGGAATTTCCAAGGCGCCGCGATTGTCGAGGTCGGCGCCGGGCTGCAGCCTCGCGTAAATCTCCAGTAAATTTCCGGCGACAGTCACTTCACTCACTGGGTAGGCGATGGCGCCGTGCTCAAACCAATAGCCCGATACCCCGACCGACCAATCGCCCGTGTTCATGTTGAGCGCTGGCGAGAACATGTCGGTGACGAAGAGGCCTTGACCGGCATTCTTCATCAACGCCGCGAGATCGTCTGGCCCAGGCGCCACCGCGAGGTTGGCCGCGGCGATGCCAGGCGGGCCGCCGTGACCGGAAGTGGCGTGGCCGTTGGGCTCAAGGCCAAGTTGACGGGCGGCCGCGGAATTGAGCAGCCACGTGGTGATGACGCCATCATCGACCAAGGTCTGCGCCCGCACCGCGCCGCCTTCGCCGTCAAAATTCATGCTGCCCATGCCGCGCCTGCGGAACGGATCTTCGCGCAGCTGAAAGCCAGGCGCGAACACGCGCTGGCCCAGCTTGTCTTTCAGGAAGGATACGCCGCGGGCGACGGCGGTTCCGGAAATGCCGCCGAGCAGCGGCGAGAGCAGGCTTCCCGAACGCCGGTTTTCGAAAATCACCGCGGCGCGGGTGCTGTTGAGCTTGCGCGGCGCCAAGCGCGCGGC
>JANNFH010000471.1:0-1514 GCA_031379565.1 Alphaproteobacteria bacterium | reverse complement strand
GCGCCCTACTGGAGGAAGTCGCCGCGCCCCACCAAGGCTTGGGCGCCGATATCGTCATCGACGCTGAGGGCGAGGGGCCGCTTGAATTGCGCCGTATGCCCGAAATTATCCATGCCTTGGGGGCGATCGTTGAGAACGCCGTCGGCTTTGCCCGCGCCCGCGTCGAGATCGAGGCGCGGTGGCGCGCCGATGAAATCAGTATTGCCGTCACCGATGATGGTCCCGGCTTTGCGCCCGGCGTCCTGAATCGGCTCGGCGAGCCCTATCTCACCGAGCGGGACGCCGGCGTCGCCGGCGGTCTTGGACTTGGGTTTTTCATCGCCAAAACCCTGCTGGAGCGCACCGGCGCCAAGATCGAAGTCCAGAACCGCGTCCTCCGCGCCGGCGGGGGCGCGATGGTGCGCGCCCGTTGGGCGCGTTCTTCCATCGAGGCGCCCCCGCTTTGACCCACGCCGCTTTAGCTTACATAAGTGCTTGATGGAGTTGGCAAACGCATGAGCACCGAAGCCGCCCCGCTCGACGGCGACAAAAGCCTGATGATCCTCGACGACGACGCGGCCTTCCGCACGCGGCTCGCGCGCGCGCTGGAACTGCGTGGCTTCGAAGTCACCCCCGTCGCCAGCGTGGCCGAGGCCAACGCCGCGGCGGCGGCCAAGGCGCCCGCCTACGCTGTGCTGGACTTGCGGCTCGAAGATGGCTCAGGCCTCTCCGTCGTCGAAACGCTGCACAAGCGCCGCCCGGAGTGCAAAGTTGTGATGCTCACCGGCTACGGCGCCATCGCCACCGCAGTTGCCGCGGTGAAGGCCGGCGCCATCGATTATCTCGCCAAGCCGGCCGATCCCGAAGACATCATCAAGGCGCTTTTGGCCTCGCCCGACGACCGCCCCGCACCGCCGGACAATCCCATGTCCGCCGACCGCATTCGCTGGGAGCACATTCAGCGCGTCTACGAGCTTTGCGGGCATAATGTGAGCGAAACCGCGCGCCGGCTAAATATGCACAGGCGGACGTTGCAGCGCATCTTGGCGAAGCGCGCGCCGCGGTAAGACGTCGGCACCGCCGGCAATCCGACTCAGGTACAATACGAGACTCTGCGAACGTTCTTGCGGGACCGCCATGCTCTCTGATGCGCTCTACACCGAGCTTCGAACGTGGCTACGTTCGCGACCGATTTTGTACCCGAAGCACACTCCGATTGCGTTTGCGGGCGGCAACGAACCTAGGCACTTACGTTGTTACGACAACGCCAGACAAGTCCAGAAACAGAAGGGATGGCCGGTCGTTGCGGGCATCGCGCTGTTGGACAAATCCGACAAGCTTTACCCGTGGCCGCATGTTGTGAATGTCCAGGGTAACAGCTTAGCAGATCCACTTGTCGATGTGTCACCGGGGACGGTCGAGCGCAATCTGGGCTTCATTCCTATTACGCTCAATGAGATACAAGCGTGGAACCAGATCACTTCGGCCTATATGATTTTCGCGGCGCAGGCACTTAGCCCGAGTTGGGGTGACGC
>JANNFH010000469.1:0-14030 GCA_031379565.1 Alphaproteobacteria bacterium | reverse complement strand
CCTCACAGGCGGTGCGCGCGGTCTCGATATAATGAGGATGGACGCCGCCGGAGAAGACAATCTTCTTCCGCTTCGTCACCCGCGCGGCCATCATCGCCGCTTCGGCGCAGGCCGTTGAGCCGTCGTACATCGAAGCGTTCGACACCTCCATGCCCAGCAGCATCGCGACTTGAGACTGGAACTCGTAGAGCGCCTGCAGCGTGCCCTGCGCGATTTCCGGCTGGTACGGCGTGTAAGCGGTGAGAAATTCGCTGCGTTGGATCAGATGATCCACGCTCGCCGGCACGTGGTGGCGATAAGCGCCGGCGCCGAGGAAAAACGCGGTGCGGCCGGCGGGCGTGTTTTTTTCCGCCAGATTTTGGAGATGGCGATGCACTTCAAGCTCGCCTTGCGCGCGCGGCAGATCGACCAGGCCCTTGAGGCGCGCCGCTTTCGGCACATCAACGTAAAGCTCATCGATGGATTTTACGCCGATCGACGCCAGAATTTGTTGTCGGTCAGCGTCAGTGAGCGGAAGATAACGCACTCAGGTCTCCATCTCCCCCTCCCCGCGAGGGGAGGGGGTAAGGGGGTGGGGTGAAGCGCAACGGAAGAGAGTTCGCGTCCTGCGCTTCACTTGAGATTGCGAGCGCGGCGCTTCACCCCACCCCCTCCTCTCAAGGTGAGGGGGCTCTGGGCGGCGCTCATTCCAGTCCCTTCACGAAATCGGAATAGGCGCCTTCATCCATCAGCGCGTCCAGCTCGGCTTTGTTCGCGACTTTCAGTTTCACAAACCATGCGTCGTTCTCGGCCGACTGGTTGACCAAATCGGGCGCCGTCGAGAGCGCATCGTTGACGGCGACAATCTCGCCGCCGATCGGCGCGTACACGTCGGAGGCAGCTTTCGCGCTCTCGACGACCGCCATGTCGGCGCCTTGGGCGAAGCTCTTCCCAGCCGGCGGCAGCTCGACATAGACGACATCGCCCAATTGCTCAGCGGCGTAGGCGGAGATGCCGATGGTGGCGACATCGCCCTCCAGCTTCACCCATTCATGGTCCTTGGTGTAGCGCTTACTCATTTAGGTTTGTCCCCTTACTTTTTTTGGGCTCGGTGATAGCGATGGGCCACGAAGGGCAACGTGACGATTTCGGCGGCGCGCGCCTGACCGCGCACAATCAAATCGATCTCAGTTCCGGGCTCGGCGAAGCGGGCATCGACATAACCCATCGAGATTGGGGCGTTGAGCACGGGCGAAAATCCGCCTGAAGTGACCACGCCCACCTTTTCTCCATGCTTGTGGATTTCCACGCCCTCGCGCGCCGGCGCGCGATCTCTTGGCCGAAGCCCGACGCGCTTGCGCGACGGCCCTACATCGAGCTCGCGCAGGATGCGTTTGGCGCCGGGAAAATCGCCGGCCTCACGGCGGCGTTTCTGGATGGTCCAGCCAAGATCTGCCTCAACTGGCGAGGTGTCGGGATCGAGATCGTGGCCATAAAGGCAAAGGCCGGCTTCGAGCCGTAGCGAATCGCGCGCGCCGAGGCCTATCGGCTTGACTTCCTTATGCGCCAGCAGCGCGTCGGCCAAAGCGCGCGCATACTCGGCGCGAACCAGAATTTCGTAGCCGTCCTCGCCGGTGTAGCCCGAGCGCGTAATGGTGAGCCGGCCGAACGCCGGAACCTCCACTCGCTGAACCTGCATGAAGCCCATATCGCCGAGCGCGTCAGCGATGACGATGCGCGTGACCAATTCCGCGCTCGGCCCCTGCAGCGCCAGCAAGACGCGATCATCGGCGCGCACGAGATTGGCTTCGCCTTTGGTAGCCGCTTCGATCAGCGCCCAGTCTTCATGCTTACAACCGGCGTTGACGACGACATAAAGATCGCCCGCCGCGCCCGGCTCCGCTGGCCGCGCGATCATCAAATCATCGCGCACGCCGCCCTTGTCGTTGAGCAACATCGTGTAGCGAACTTGCCCCGCCTTCAGACCTTGAATATCCGCCGGAACGAGCCGCTCCAACAGCGCGGCAATTTTCTTATGCGCGGCGAGCCCCACCAGCCCATGCCCCTTCGGCAGAGCGAAGAAGCACGGCCCCATATGGCTGACGTCGAACAATCCGGCGTGCTGGCGCGTCCAATTATGCTCTGCGATCAGACCTTCGAAGGTGAGCGGCATGTCATAACCGGCGAAGCCACCGAACCTCGCGCCAACGTGGCTGCGCCAAAGCGCATCGAGCGGCAACAGCTTCAGGGTTTCGGTATCGGCCATGTTTTGTCCCAGGTAGGCGCGGCGCGTGCAAAGTTGCACGCAGCCCCCGCTGTCCTGGCGCCTGAGAGATTCACCGCTTCAGTCCGCGGCTTACTCCTTCGGCGGCGTTCTTGGACCGCGGGCCTTCAGGCCCGCAGTTGCTGCGCGTCCAAAGACGCGCGGTCCAAAACGCGCTTTCCAGCGTGTTCATCCCCTCGCGGTCCGGTTCCCTGAGAGTTTCCGGGGCGGTTGCTCCTTCGGGGGCGCATCTTCGGCGCTCTCTCCCGCGAGGTTCGTCTGTCTGGCCAAGCCCGGTGCGACTCGCGTCGGCTGGGCCCGTTGGGCGCAAATTGGGGCGGGGCGGGACGCGAGTCAATCAACCCGCAGGCAACCCCAGCGGATCAGCGCCTCGCCGCGCAAAATCGCCTCGGTCTCGAGCGTGTGCTTGGCCCCGGACCCGTCGTGAAGATCGAGCCCTTTCCACAGCCTGAGCGGCGCGCGCGAGCCTTTTCGCGCGCGCACAAGCACGCGCCTGGCCTCCGCGCCCGCCCGCGGCCGAACTGGGAAAATCTCAACCCCGCCCAACCTTCCCTCAAGCGCCGCCAGAATCTCCGAAAGTTTCGCCGCGCGATGGATCAGGGTCAGCGCCGCGCCGCCGTGCAAGCGATCCGCCAGCGCTCCGATCCATTGCGGCAAACCCGCTTCGGTCACGTGTGCGTGAAGCCGGCGCAGCGCGGGGGCGGGGCCTTCACCCTCTTCGTCGAACGGCGGGTTCACAAACACCCCATCGAATACGCCAATATTCCCGCTTCGTTCGAGAACATCGCCTGTGACGATGTCCACGCGCGACGACATCGCGTTCATGGCGACATTTTCGCGTGCGATCGCAGCGATGTTCTGATCACGTTCGATTCCAATGAGATTTGTTTTCTCGTTCCGTATCGCGACCGCGAGCAAGGCGGCGCCGACGCCGCATCCCGCTTCCAACAAGCGCGCGCCACCCTCGGCTTCGACCGCCGCAGCCAGCAGAATTGTGTCGACATTGACCCGGTAGCCGCGCGAAGGCTGGCGCAGGCGCACGCGGCCATCGAGAATCGCGTCTTCGGTGGTCTCAATCGCGTCCATAAGCCCTTGGCTAATGCGACCCTTCCGCGCTGGGAGGCGAACCAAGCTTGACCCTGGGGGCCCGTCCCACCATCGTCCGGCTCAGAAGCCAACGCAAGCGGAGGCCCGGTGGGACCGCCGGTCGGACAAGCCAGCTCACAGCCAGCCCCGTCGAACCTTGCAGGGGCGCCGAACGCCGTTGACCGGCTGGCGTCGCTATTGGCTGAAGATCTGGCCGCCGTCGACGAGCTAATCCACGCCCACATGACCAGCCCGGTGGGCGTTATCCCCAATCTCGCCGCACATCTGATTGACGCCGGCGGCAAGCGCATCCGCCCACTGATCACGCTGGCCTCGGCGCGCTTGCTCGGCGGCGGCGGCGATGGCCCGCGCAAGCTCGCCGCGGCCGTCGAATTTATCCACACCGCCACCTTGCTGCATGACGACGTGGTCGATGACAGCACCATGCGGCGCGGCACGCAATCGGCCAACCGGGTCTGGGGCAATCCTTCGAGCGTACTGGTGGGCGATTTCCTGTTTGCGCGCTCGTTCAATTTGATGGTCGAAACCGGCGACATCCAAGTGCTCGACATTCTCGCCCGCGCCGCCAGCGTCATCGCCGAAGGCGAAGTCATGCAATTGGCGGCGGCCAACGACGCCGACACTACGCGCGAGCGCTACATGGAGATCGTCGCCGCGAAGACAGCAGCCTTGTTCGCCGCAGCGGCCAAAGCGGGCGCAGTCGCGGTTGGGCGTCCGGGCGCTGAAGCGAGCGCGCTCGAAACCTACGGGCGCGAATTGGGCCTTGCCTTCCAATTGGTCGACGACGCGCTCGACTATGGCGGCCTCTCGGCGGTTATGGGCAAAAATTCTGGTGACGATTTTCGCGAGGGCAAGGTCACGCTGCCGGTGGTGTTCGCGCGGGACGCGGGCGATGAAGCAGAGCTTGTGTTCTGGCGGCGCGTCATGGGCGGGGATCGCAGCGACGACGATTTTCATCGCGCGCAGGCTTTGATCCGCCGTCACGGCGCCATTGATCTTACGCTCGCTTCCGCCCGCGCGCACGCCGCCAGCGCTGCCGCCGCGCTCACCAATTTGCCGGCAAACGCCTATCGCGATGCGCTGGTTGATCTGACGGAATTCGTCGTCGAACGCGCCTATTAGAGCCTGAGCAGGCGGAATTGTCCGTCTCCAAAAGCGGAGAAGGATGAAGCGCCCTCTTTCAAGTTGATTTTAACGCGCTCTAAACTTCGCCCATGCCTCGAAGGCGGGCGAATCTGCGCACCGCAGCCGAAATCCCTAGCCAGATCAGCGCCGCCGCCGCCAGCGCCGCAAGCGGCGCGTAGCTTCCCCAAACCAGGCCAGAAGCATCGAGCCACGCGGCCCCAAGCGCGAGCCCGCCGCACGCCGCCATCGCCGCCCAATAGATCAGCGTCACCCGGGCGTGACTAAGGCCGCAGCGAATGCCGATTTGGTAGAGGTGCTCGGCGTGGCCGTTGAGGATGCGGCGTTTCTGCTGCACCCGCCACGCCAGCGTCAGCAGCACGTCGGCCAAGAGCGGGAAGAAAATGACGGGCGCCAGGAGCGCGGAAAGCTCGGCTCTGTGAACCGCGAGCAGCGACGTCAGCGCCGCCAGGGCGCCCGCGAACAGCGCGCCGGAATCGCCAGCGAACAAACGCCCGTTCGGAAAGTTCCATACCAGGAAACCCGCGAGCGCGGCCGCGCCGCAGAGCGCCATGGCCCCAACGCCGGGCGCGCCGCCAAGCAACGCGATCGCCGCCAGCGCCAGCAACCCAATTGCCACCGACCCCATCGCCAGCCCGTTGGCGCCGTCCATGAAGTTCACGCAATTGACCAGCGTGAAAACAAACAGCGCCGAGCCAAGCAGCCCAAGCCCGAAGCCGAGAGCCAGCGTCTCGCCCCCGCCCAGAGGCAAAGTCTCCACCGGCCCTGCCGCAAGCACCAAGCCGACCGCCAGCGCCGCGAACACGGCGAATTTCATGCGCGGTCCAAGCGGCCGTGCATCGTCAAGGAAACCCAACGCCAGGAACGCGCAGGCGAACACGGTCGCGATCGACAGGCGCGCGAAGCCCTCGACGCCGATTTGGGCGCGCCACGCCGCTGTGGAGAAGAAATTCACCGCGAGCAGGCCCGCGCCAAAACCAAACGCAATGCCTAACCCGCCACTGGTGGGCGTGGGCTTGGCGTGCGCTTTGCGCGCCACGTCCGGCACGTCCACCAATCCAGCGGCGATCAGCAGTCTGCACGCGATAAGGCTCGTCACCGCCGAAACCGCCGCGCCAAGCCCGAGCTCTAGGAACACCCTTCACCTCGCGCGCCAGCGGCTATCGGTGGTTCAGCCCAGCGTCAAGCTCGCGAAGCGCGCCGGAATTGTCCACCAGGCGGGATGGTCGCGCGAAAGCGAAGCCGCAAGCGATTTTGCCGCCTCGGCGCTCGCGCAAAGGGCGAACATGGTCGCGCCGCTCCCGGAAAGGCCGACTTGGAGCGCGCTTCCATCCCTTCGCAACGCCGCAGCCGCCTCTTCGATTGCCGGCGCAATCACGCGCGCTGCGTTCTGGAGCATGTTGCCGCGCTCCGCCACGCCGGTGCACAGGGCCGCCAAGTCCAGCCAATCTGGGGCCGAGCGCACGCGGAAACGCGCGCCACCCGCCATGGCGTCGAATTGGCGAAACACGGCGGCAGTGGAGGCGGCAACGCCAGGATTGACCAGCACTGCATCGAGTTGGGGCACGCCGAGCGGCGCCACCGCCTCGCCTTCGCCGGTCACATAAGCGCTCCGTCCAAAAACGCAGACCGGGACATCACCGCCAAGGCCCTGGCCAAGCTTCATCAAGTCCGTTTCAGCGAGGCCAAGCCCCCAAAGTGCATTCAGCGCTTTCAGCGTCGCCGCGGCGTCGGCAGAGCCGCCGCCGATCCCGGATGCCACTGGCAGGTTTTTTTCCAACCGCAACGCCGCACCCGGCGCCTTCCTTCCCGCGTGCGCAGCCAGTGCGCGCGCAGCGCGGAGCACGAGATTGTCCTCATCCCCGCCGATATCTGGCGCAAAGCGTCCGCTCACCGCAAGCGTCAGCGTCGCCGACGCCGCCGCCTCGACCCAATCACCGACATCGGCGAATACGACCACGCTTTGCAACGGATGGCGGCCAGTCACGCGGTGCAGCGCGCCAACTTCCAAGGTTAGATTAATCTTGGCCGGCGCGAAGACGCGCACGCTCATCGCGTCGCCGATCGGACCGCCGGCAAACCACGTTCGATCTTGGCCTCGAGCGCGGCGGCATTGTCCGGTTCAAGCGCCAGTGCGCGGCGCCATTGAAACCGCGCTTCGGTGAAACGGTCCAAACGCCAGTAGAGATCACCCAAATGGTCGTTGAGCGTGGCGCTTGCGGGTTCAAGCTCGACGGCGCGCTCAAGGTGCTCTTGCGCTTTGTCAAAATCGCCGAGCTGGAAATAAGCCCAGCCCAAGCTGTCTATGATCGCCGCGGAGGTCGGCCGCAACGCAACAGCGCGTTGAATCATCGCCAGACCGTCCTGCAAGCGCTCGCCGCGATCGACCCACATATAACCGAGGAAATTGAGCACGTCAGGCTGATCGGGCGAAAGCTCAAGCGCCCGCTGCAAGTCCGCCTCCGCATCCGGCCAGCGGCCGAGCCCATCCAGCACGGCAGCGCGCGCGAGATAAAGCCGCCACTCGTCCGAGCCAGCGGCGATTAACTCGGTGTAGATTGGCTCGGCTTCGGCGTAATGTTCCAAACCACGATACATGTCCGCCAGCGCGCGCCGCCCGCGCACGCCGCCCGCCATCGCCATTTGCCGCGCCTGGGCGAGGGCTTCATCGGTGCGCCCTTCGTCTTTCAACACCCACGCGATCATGATCTGGGCGGTTTCGTAATAAGGCGAATTGGCCGGCACCTGCTGCAATGCGGCGCGCGCTTCGCTGGCATGGTGCAATTCGCTTTGCGCCCGGGCGAAACTGAGCCGCGCCGCATCGAGCCTGGAATCGAGCATCAGCGCCAGCGTCAGCGTCACGAGGCCGCGCGTGTTGTCATTCTCCTGCACAAAGATCGCGCCTAGACCGAACAAGCCGATCGCAGCGCCCCGCGCCGGGTTCAGCGGCGCTTCAGCAACGGCTTCGCCGCACTGCAGCCGAGCCAACGCGCGCGCTAAGGCTTCGCTATCAGGGCGCGATTGGAAACCGCTCAACAACGCCGCCGCAGCGTCCTGCGCATCGGTGCGCGCCAACAAGTCTGCGTGGCGCTCCACCGCCGGCGCGATCCACAGGGCGCCGCCGGCAGCGCTTTGATAGGCCGCCAGCGCCGCTTCGGTGTCACCTGCGTAGTCAAGCGCCATGCCCTGCTGATACGCGAACAAGGCGCCGTACGGGCGCACCGCGGCCAAGCGATCGAGCTCAGCAGAGGTAGCGGCGACGCGGCTTTCGCCGGTGCGCGCCCAATTCATCAATAAGCTGCCGGTCAATTCCTCGGCGGGCGCCCCCTCAATATGTTCAAGCTGTTCGCGCGCGCTCTGGTAGCGGCCGCCAGCGATGGCGTCAGCGGCGCGGACGATGCGCGCATAGGCCGAAGCCTCGCCTTCCGCCGGCTCGACCCGGGCCAATTCAAGCGCGCGAGCGCCATCACCGGTGGCCAAAGCCGCGATCAGCGCCCCGCTCAGCAATTCGCCGTCGCGGGGCGCGAGCGCCAGCGCCTGCTGGTATCGTGAGGACGCCGCCTGATAGTCGCCGCTCAGATTGGCGAGACGCGCCACCAGAAAATTGGCGTAGGCATCGCCCTCGTGCGGCGCCGGCGGCGGCAAGCTCGCACACCCCGTACACGCCGCCGCCGCGGCGAAAGCCAAGCCTGCTGCCGCCGCTCGAAAGTTCACAGGTCGCCTCGCTCCGCTGGGGCGTCCGGCAAGTTTACGGTCGGCAATTCGCGGTGGCGAGGCGCGGGCTCGGCCGGCCCACGCGACACTTTTCGCTCCAGTGCGCTACGGCGCGGCGCATCGGGGCGCGCCGCGAGCGCCGCACGCCATTGAGCGCGCGCATCGTCATGCCGGTTGAGCCGCCAATAGACCTCGCCGAGGTGATCGAGAATTTCCGGGTTTGGTTCAGCGGTGAGATCGTTGGCGCGTTCGATCAACACGCGCGCTTCATTGAACGCGCCGTGTAGATAATAAGCCCACCCCAAACTGTCCACCACCGCGTAATCGGTCTGGCCGAAATTGAAGCCGCGCCACAACAGCCGATAACCTTCCTCCAGCCCTTCTGGACGCTGAATCAACGCATAGCCCAGCGCGTTGAGCCGCAGCACCGAATCGGGTTGCTCAGCGAAAAGCCCGCGCGCCATCTGCACGCCGTCGCGCCATGCTTGGGGATCGTCCATCAAGATCGACACATAGAGCAGCCTTGTATCGACACTCTGATCGAGTTCGTAGGCCGCGCGCATATCAGCCGAGGCGGCGGTGAGATTGCCGGAATAGCGATGGGCAAAGGCGCGGTAGCCCAAAACGTCGGCGCGGTCGCTCGCCGTGTCCGCCATCGCCAGCGCGCGCGTCTGGGCGGCTACGGCTTCGGCGCCGCGGCCGGCCTGGCGATAAATGTCTCCGGCGGAGGAGATCACCGCCCAGCGATCGCCGCCAAGCGCCAGGGCGCGTTCGGCGGCGGCCACAGCTTCCGCATCGTTGTTGCGCCTCAGCAAAATCGATGCGCGCACAATTTCAGCATCCGGCGCGAACACGCTGTCGGCGGGGGTTTGCTCGATGATGCGCTGGGCGCCATCGAGGCCATTCGCGTTGAGCAATTCCTGCGCCGCATAGAGGCGCCAGTCGTGCGCGTCGGGGGCAAGCGCCAAACCCAGTTGCAAGAACAGCGCGCCCGACGTGGAGGACAATCCATCGGTCGGATCGTTGCGTTGCAGCAATGAAGCCAGGCTCTCGGATTGGGTCAGAAACTCTGAAAGAAAAATAAGCCAGCGTCCGGCCGCGATCTTGGCGTCGAGCGCCGCTTCAAGCGGGGGCTGGCCGGCGCTCAAGCGCGCCAAATTGCGCTCAACGTCAGCAGAGCGAGGCGCAAATTGCGCGACAACGCCGTAGAGCCTGCGCGCCTCGTCGCCATGGCCGAGGCGATGTTGCAGCAGCGCCGCGCGGTAGACGGCGTGGGTGACCCGGGTTGCGCTGAGCGCGCGTTCGAACTCAGGCAGCGAATTGGGCTCGGCGTGGCTGGGCGGCGTCAGATCGAGACGTTCAACCATCGCCGCGTAGACCGCCGCCGCTTCTTCAAGGCGCCCGCCCGATTCGAACACCATCGCCCGCGCCACTTCCGGCAGCGGCGCAGGCAGATCGTCAGCGCCGGAATCGACACGCTCGACGCCGCGATCGACCTGGCCTTCCGCGGCCAGGAGAAACGGCTCCAGCAAGTCGGCGATGCTGCCCTGCAAGCCGCCCGGAGCTGCTTGTAGAACAGCGCGGGCATCGCTCAGCCGGCCGGCCTCCAGGTCATCGACGAACAACAGCACGGGCCAGATGGTTGCATTATCGCCGCGTTCCACGGCGCGGTGCGCTTCGCGCACCAGATAATCAAGGTCAGCCTGAACCAAGGCGGCGCCTGGGTCGGCATAGGTGCGGTTCGGGTCGGCGTTCGGCGGCGCGGTGATCCGGAGCGCGGCCGCCGGCTCCACAACGGCGGTCGCCGCTGCGACGGATTGGGCTGGCTCGGCGGCCCAAGCCGCCGCCATCGCCGAAGCGCCGGCCACCGTCAAACTCGCCGCTAGGATCGCCGCTCGCATATTCTCCACCTCGCTCGCCTTCCGGCGCCTCAGCATTTCTCTCGGCAAATGCTGCCGTCAAAACTAGACCGTTTTCCGGCCGAAAACCCTCAAGAACAGCTTTTCGGCGCCGGCCTACAAATTTGCATAGTTCGGGCCGCCGCCGCCCTCGGGCGTGGTCCAGACTATATTCTGGCTCGGATCCTTAATGTCGCAGGTTTTGCAGTGAACGCAGTTTTGGGCGTTGATCTGGAAGCGCGGATTGGCGCCGTCCACGTCATAAAGCACCTCGTACACCCCAGCTGGGCAATATCGTGTCGCTGGCTCGGCGTAATCGGGAAGATTGACCAAGATGGGAATGGCGGGGTCCATCAATCTTAGGTGAACCGGCTGATCTTCCTCATGATTGGTGTTCGACAGATAGACTGAAGAGAGCTTGTCGAACGAGAGCTTGCCGTCAGGTTTGGGGTAATCGATCGGCTTGTGCTTGGCGGCCGGTTCGGTCGCGGCGGCGTCGGTCTTGTTATGGTTGAGCGTGCCGAAGAACGAAAAACCACCCAGAAGCGTCGTCGTCCACATATCGAACATGCCCAGGAAACCGCCCCAGAATGTGCCGAAACGCGACAGCAGCGGCTTAGCGTTGCGGACGCCGTGGAGGTCTTTCCATACCCGGCTGGCGCGGTATGCCTTCTCGTAATCCTCAAGCACGTCGCGCTGGCGGCCCTTGGCGATGGCCTCGAACGCCGCTTCCGCCGCGAGCATACCCGTCTTCATCGCATTGTGGCTGCCCTTGATGCGCGGCACGTTGACGAAGCCCGCCGCGCAGCCAATCAGCGCCCCGCCCGGGAACGCAAGCGTCGGAACCGATTGCAGACCGCCTTCGGTGATCGCGCGCGCGCCGTAAGCGAGGCGCTTGCCGCCTTCGAGATAGCGGGCGATTTCCGGATGCAATTTGTGGCGCTGAAATTCGTCAAACGGCGAAATGTACGGGTTCTTATAATTGAGGTGGACCACGTAGCCCACTGACACCAGCCGCTCACCCCAATGATACATGAACGAGCCGCCGCCGGTTTTGTCGTCAAGCGGCCAGCCCACCGTGTGCAACACCAGCCCCGACTTGAACCTGTCGGCCGGCACTTCCCACAATTCCTTGATGCCAATGCCGTATTTTTGCGGATTGCCGGCGCGCTCAAGTTCGAAGCGCTGCTGCAGCACTTTCGATAGCGAGCCGCGCGCGCCTTCGGCGATGAACACATACTTGCCATGCAATTCCATGCCGGGCTGGTAATCGCCTTTGTGATGGCCATCGCGCGCGACGCCAAACACGCCAGCGACCACGCCTTTCAGCGCACCCATTTCGTCGAACACCGGTTCGGACGCGGCCATGCCCGGATAGATTTCAACGCCGAGCGCTTCGGCTTGTGTGCCCAGCCATTTGGTGAAGTTCGATAGCGAGACGATGTAATTGCCGTGATTGGAAAACAGCGGAGGCATCATGAACATCGGCAGCGCCGCCGCGCCCGCGGGCCCGAGAATCTTGAACTGATCGTGGCTGACTGGCGTCTCCACCGGCGCGCCTTTTTCACGCCAATCGGGGATCAGTTCGTTGAGGCTGATCGGATCAATCACCGCGCCGGAGAGAATATGCGCGCCAACCTCCGCGCCCTTCTCCAGCACCGCCACGGAAAGCTCAGCCCCGGTTTCCGCAGCGCGCTGCTTCAGCCGGATCGCCGCCGACAAGCCCGCTGGCCCGGCGCCGACGATGACCACGTCGTATTCCATGGCTTCGCGGGCTTCGTCGGCCATTGCTTTTCCTTCACCAAGTTGCGCCGTTTATCAAAGCGGTTGCGACAAGGCGCAAGGCTTTGGCGATTCGCGCGAGTCCCTGCACAATAGCGCGATGGACGCCGCTTCCACCCCGCCCGCCGCCCAGGCCCAAGCCACAGCGTTGGCCCTGCTCGCCTTCTGGCGCGCCGCGGGCGTGGACATGGACGAAGCCGAAGCGGTTTACGCCACACCCAAAGGACAGCCCGCTTTCAGCCAGCAGAAAGATGGCCGGCTGCAAGCCGGCGGTCCAAAAGCCCCAGCTGCCCGCAAGCGCGCGCCCATCCCCGGCGCCCCGGTCGAAGACGCCCGCGCCCTGGCTGCCGCTGCCAGCTCGGTCGCCGCCCTCCGCACCGCGGTGGAGGGCTTCTCCGGCTGCGCCCTGAAAGTCACCGCCCGCACCACCGTATTCTCGGACGGCCCCGACGATGCCCGTATCCTGCTGATCGGCGAAGCGCCCGGCAAAGACGAAGACGAGCAGGGCAAGCCCTTCGTCGGGCGCTCGGGCCAATTGCTCGACCGCATGCTGGCGACCATCGGCCTGGACAGAAAGCAAAATCTACTGATTTCCAACACAATTTACTGGCGTCCGCCTGGCAACCGCCCGCCGACCCAAGGCGAGATCGCTGCCTGCTTGCCGTTCGTCGATCGGCTGATTGAGCTGGCCCGCCCCGAGCTTTTGGTGCTTTGCGGCGGGGTCGCCGCCCAAATCGTGCTGCGGCGCGAGGAAGGGGTGATGCGGCTGCGGGGCCGGCGGGTGAATTACGCCCGCGAAGGCCACGCCCCCGTCAATTCCATGGTCATGCTTCATCCGGCATATTTGTTGCGCCGACCGCAGGAAAAGAGGGTGGCTTGGGCCGACCTGCTGTTGCTCGAAGCTTGGCTGGGCGAATTGAAGGTCAGCCGGGCCAAACATCTATGAACCCGAGGGAGTAGTCGATGCTGGTGCGCTCTTTCGCCTTGGCGGCGTTCTATGTCGCCGCCGCGGCGCCGGCAGCGGCGCAACCGCGAATCGTGGCGCTGTCCGAGCCGGATGAGCGGGCCTACGGCGCCGCCTTCGAGGCCATTGAGGCGCGTGATTGGCGCGGCGTCACCACCGCGCTCAACCGGGTCGAGGACGATTCGCTCAGCGGCATCGTGCGCGGGCGCATGCTGTTGTCGCGCTCATACGCGCCCAGCTGGAGCGAGATGACGCAATGGCTCGACCGCTACGGCGAGTACGGTTTGGCCGACGATGTCTACGAGCGCGCCATGGATTCTCGTCGGCGCCGTTCAAGCGCGCAGGCGCCCGAAGCGCAACATGCTCGCGGCCGCGTGCTTCCCGGCACGGCGCCCTCGCCGCCCGACGACAATTCCGAAGCGCGCGTCGCCATCGCCCGCATTGCCGAGCGCATCGGCGAGAACGATTATGAAGGCGCCCGCGCGCTGGCCACTTCCGCCGCGCAGGGTCCGCGCGCGGGGCCGGCCAATTGGCAGCTTGGCCTCATCGCCTATCGCCTGCGCGATTATGCCGAAGCGGTGCGCCGGTTCGAACTCGCCGCCGCATGGCCCTATAATGGAGGCTGGGCCTCGGCGGGGGCGCATTATTGGGCCGCGCGCGCGCGCCTCGCCGCCGGCGAAACCGAGGGCGTGACGTTGCATTTGGAAGCGGCGGCTCAGCGGCCGTGGACGTTTTATGGCCAATTGGCCGAAACCCAACTCGGCCGCAACAGCGCGCTTTCGTTCAATCCGCCTGCGCTCGACGCGGAAGGCCTGACCCGCTTCATGGAGCGCCATCCCGGCGCGCGGCGCGCAGCCGCACTGGCGCAATTGGGGCGGCTCTCGGAGGTTGAAAGCGAGCTTCGCCGCCTGCACGGCGATCTCGATGCAACGGAAGATTCAATTTTCCTGGCGCTTTCCGTCGCGCTCGCCGCGCCGAGTGCGCAATTGCGCGCCGCTGAGTATGGCGGCCCGGAGGTCGCCTCCGGATTTTGCCCCACCACCAGCTTTGCACCCGACGACGGCTTTCAACTCGACCGCGCTTTGATCTACGCCATCGTGCGCCAGGAGAGCTATTTCAACCCGAAAGCCGTCAGCACCTCGAACGCGCGCGGGCTGAT
>JANNFH010000468.1:0-9141 GCA_031379565.1 Alphaproteobacteria bacterium | reverse complement strand
GGATTGGATTTCGTCATGCCAGCACCTCGATTGCCGCCGCGACCGCCACCAAGCGCCGCGCTTCTTCCAAATGCAGCAGCTCGGTCATCCGCCCATCCACCTTGATCACGCCCTTGCCGGCGTTTTCCGGTAGCGCAAATGCCTCAATCACGGCGCGGGCGCGCATCACTTCGTCCGACGACGGCGCAAACACTGCGTTACACGCGCCGATCTGCGAAGGATGGATCAGCGTCTTGCCATCAAACCCGAACGCTAAGCCTTGCCGGCATTCCGCCTCGAAGCCTGCTGCGTCGGCGATGTCGTTGAAGACGCCATCGATAACGCTCACGCTCTCTGCTCGCGCGGCCGCCACCGCCAGCGACAGAGCGGCGTGGAACGGCGCGCGGTCGCCGCCGAGGCGGGCGCGGGTCTCCTTGGCAAAATCGTTCAGGCCCATGACCAAGCAAGAGAGCCGCGTGCCGCGCGCGGCGGCAGCGATCTCGGCCAGGTTAAAAATCGCGCGCGGCGTCTCGACCATGACCCAGAGGGAGGCGTCTTCGCTCAACCCTGCTCCGGTAAGCGCGTCGTCAAGCGCCACGACCTGCTCTGCGCTCTCCACTTTCGGCGCCAGCACGCCGTTCGGCTCCGCCGCGCCGATGGCGGCGATATCCTCCCTGCCCCAGGGCGAGGCGAGCGGATTGACGCGAACGATTACCTCCCGCTTGCCATATCCCCCCGCCTTGACCACCGCCGCGACCTGATCGCGCGCGGCAAGCTTGGCATCAGGGGCGACAGAATCTTCCAGATCGAGCAGCAGCACGTCGGCGGCCAACGATTTTGCCTTCTCCAGCGCTTTCGCATTTGCGCCGGGCATGTATAGGCAAGAGCGGCGCGGGCGCGGAGGTTGGGTCATGTGTGCTCGTGAACTTGCCGATAGAAGCGGCGCTGGCGACCATCGCCGACGCTTCTCCAATTCGAATGCATGTGGCGCATGAAGACCATTCTGTCGATCCAAAGCCAAGTGCTGGGCGGCCGGGTTGGCAATTCGGTCGCCGGCTTCGCCATGGAGCGGTTGGGCGTTAGGGCGCTGCTGTTGCCGACCACCCTGCTGGGGCGCCGTCCCGACCATGGGCCGCCCGGCGGCGGGGCGCTGCCGGCGGCAACGCTGGCCTCTCTGTTCGCGGGGCTTGCCGCCGACGGGCGGTTGGGAGAAATCGACGCCATCGTCACCGGCTATCTCGGCGAGGCCGATCAGGCGCCTGTCATTCTCGAAGCAGTGGAGCGGGTGAAACTGGCCAATCCGCACGCTGTGTTCGTTTGCGATCCGGTGCTGGGCGACGACGACAAATTGTTTGTTAGCGAGGCCATCGCCGACGCCGTGTTGAACGGCCTGGCCCCACGCGCCGATTGGCTTGCGCCCAACGCCTTTGAGTTGGGGCTTATCACTGGCCGCAAGATCGATGGGCTTGAGGCGGCGCGCGACGCGGCGCGGCGCATCGGCCGACCTGTCCTAGCCTCCTCGATCCGCACCGCAACCGGGCTTGGCGTGCTGTATGCCGCCCCGAACGCCGATTGGTTCTGCGAGACGCCGCGGCTGCCGCGGGCGCCAAAAGGCGCCGGCGACCTGCTCACCGCCCTGTTCGTCGCGCGGCGCGTTCTGGGGCAAGCCCCCGCCGTGGCGCTCGAAGCGGCGACCGGCGCTGTCTATGACGTGATCGTTCGCTCGCTGGCGGCGGAAAGCGAAGATTTGCTACTGCCACAGGCGCAAGATGTATTGGCGGATCCGGTGACGTGGCCGACATCGCGGGCGCTGGAGCGCTTGTAGGCATGGCTGTTGTCGAGGGGATCGTTGCGCCGGGGTTCGAACGCGTCGCGGACGTGTTCGCGGCGCATCTCGATGCCGGCGAGGATCTCGGCGCCGGCTTTGCCGCGCTGCAAGATGGTGAAGTGCTGGTTGAGATTTGGGGCGGCTGGACAGACCGCGCCAAGACCCAACCCTGGGCGCGTGACACGCTCGCGCCGGTTTTCTCCACCACCAAGGGCGTCAGCGCCATCATCATGGCTTGGTGCGTCGACCACGGCCTGTTCCGCTACGAAGACCGCATCGCCGATCTCTGGCCCGCGTTCGGCGCACACGGCAAGGACAAGCTGACGATCGCACAAGCGCTCTCGCACCAAGCTGGCGTGCCTGGATTTGCCGAGCCGATCGATCCCAATTTATGGCTCGATCCACAGGCCTGCGCCGAGGCGATCGCCGCTTTGGCGCCGATGTGGCCGCCGGGAAGCGCCAACGGCTATCACCCGCTGACCTGGGGCTACATCGTGGGGGAGATCGTCACACGTGCGGCGGGGCGCTCGCTGGGCGTCATTCTGAGCAAAGAAATCTGCGCGCCCACCAGTATAGATTTTCATATCGGCATGCCCGAAGGCGCACTGGCGCGTATCCCTGAGATGCAGAAGCCGCGCTCGTTCGCAGACTTTGGCGAGATCACCCCGCCTAAGCGCGCCGCTTTTCTTAACCCCTGGAGTTCAGCCAAGCGCAGCGATCCGCGCTGGGCGCGCATCGAAATTCCCTCTGCAAACGGCCATGGCACGGCGCTCGCCGTGGCGCAGCTTTACGCACTCTTTGCGACCAGCGGCGAGGTCGGCGGATCGCGATTGATCTCTCCGCAGACATTCGCGTCACTGGTCGCACGCTGCATCGAGGGCGACGACCTGGTGCTACCGTTTCATCTCGATTGGCGCAGTGGCGTGATGGCCAACAGCAATTCCTTCTACGGGCCAAACCCTGAAGCCATCGGCCATTCTGGTTTGGGCGGCTCATTTGGTTTCGGTGATCCGGCGCGGCGGCTTTCGCTCGGTTATTTGATGAACAAGCAATCGCATCATCTGATGGGCGATCCGCGCGCCCTACGCCTGGTCGAGGCGCTGTATTCATGCCTTTCGGAATAACACGGCGCCATTGCGAGGTCGCCGCGATCGGCGTGGCTTTGGCCTTGCTCGCAGTGATGGCGCAGCGCCTGGCGCACGCGCATGGGCTTCTGCTCGCCGACGGCAATCCGGTGTTCGGCGATTTCATCGCCTTCTGGAGCGCCGGGCGCCTCGCGCTGGATGGCCACGCTGAGCTGGTGCATGCGTGGAGCGCCATTCAGACGATCGAAGCGGACGCCGTGCCTGGCCTGCGCTTTTTCGCGCCGTGGAATTCGCCGCCGCATTTTCTGCTGATCGCAACGGCGTTGGCGCTACTTCCATTCCCCGCGGCCGCCATGATCTGGCTCACGGGCAGCGGAGCGCTTTATCTCGCCGCCACGCGCAAATTGTTGCCGGACCGGCGTGCGTTGGTGTTCGCGCTTACCTTGCCGGCGGCGCTCTATCATTTCGGCTCGGTGCAGACGGGACTCTGGATCGTCGGCATATCGGGTCTTGCACTCTATTGGCTGGACAGCCGGCCGGTGCGCGCCGGCGCGCTGACCGGATTGCTCGCCATCAAGCCTCATCTCGCCATTTTGTGGCCGATCTATCTGGCGCTGACAGGCCGTTGGCGCGCGTTCGCGGCGGCGGCGATGAGCTTGGCCCTGTTTACACTGGCGGCGGTTCTCGCGTTCGGATGGGAATCCCTCCCGCGCTTTGTCGAAAACCTAGCCGCTTCGCAACATCTCATCGACGCTGAGCGCGTTCCCCGCGCGACGTTTGCCAGCCTTTACGGCAATCTGGTCGCGCTCGGCCTGAATAACGCGACGGCGATGCTGGTTCACGCCCTGAGTGCAGTCTCCGCGCTTGGCGTCGCGATATTTGTCTTCCGTCGCAGCGATGCGCGCGCCCAAGGCGCCGCGCTGTGCGCCGCCACGATGTTGATCTCGCCCTACCTCTTCTTTTACGACACAACGCTGCTCGCATTGGGCGCAGCGATGCTTGGCGCTTCGCGTGACCGCTTCGCGAGCGTTGCCCTCGTGTTCGCTTGGGGCGCAGGGCTATCGCTCGCGATCGCGCAAATCATCGCACTGCCAATCTGTCCGGTGGCGGCGTGGCTGGTGCTTGTTAGCGCCGCGCGGCGGACGCGCGCCGGATTACATCCCAAGAAAACAATCCCAACCCCAGCCAAATCAGCGCAAAGCTCGCCGCCCGCAGCGGCGTGAACAATTCGCCGTAGGCGAGCCCGGTGGCAAACTGCAAACTGGGCGCGACGAATTGCAGGAGGCCGAGCGCAACGAAATTGATGCGGCGCGCGCCAAACGCAAACAGCATCAGCGGCAGCGCCGTTATCGGCCCAGACAGGGCTAGCAAGACCGCTTGGGGCCAGCTGCCGGTGAACGCCAGCGGCGCAGACGCTGCCGTAAAATGCAGCAACGCCAGTGCGACCGGTGAGAGCATGAGCATCTCGACCATCAAGCCGGTCGCCGCCGGTACAGGCGCGCCCTTGCGAATGATCGCGTACGCCGACCAGGCTGCGCAAATCGCCAGCGCCATCCAAGGCGCGGCCCCAAGCGCCACGCCTTGAGCGACAATGCCGGCGGCGGCGAGGCCGAGCGCGGCGGCCTGCGCCAGGGAGATGCGTTCCCCAAAGAAGATTGTCCCCACCGCCACGGCGACAAGCGGCGCCAAGAAATAGGCGAGCGAAGATTCGATCACCCGTTCTTCGAGTACGAGCCAAACGTACAAGCCCCAATTCACAAAGATGAAAGCCGCCGAGGCCGCCAGCGTGGCCAGCATGCGCGGGTTCAACGCAGCGCGAATTTCGCGCCAACCCAGTTTCCAGCCGCTCATCGCAAACACCGCGATCATCGCCGCCGGCGCCGACCAGAGGATGCGCTGCGCCAGAATCTCGCGCACGTCGGCAAAGCCGATGAGCTTGAGATAAAGCGGCAGGAAGCCCCACGATATGTAGGCGAGCGCTGCGGCGATGAAGCCCGCACGGCGATCGGCGTCGCTCGTTGCCGGCAGCGCGGCGTCGGTCATGCCGCGGGTATCCCAACGCACATTTCGTGGATGGTGATCTCGCGCAAGCCGTCCCCCCGTCACGAGAGATTTAGATAGGGATGGAAACGCGCCAAATCATGCCCTGTGCGCCGAATTGCACGCACAATTTGCGACGGATCGTTTCAGCTCAGGCCGCCAAGCGCCGGAACAGGCCGCGATTGAGCATCAGTTCGGCGATTTGAACCGCGTTGAGGGCCGCCCCCTTGCGCAGATTGTCGCTCACTACCCACAGCGCCAGGCCGTTTTCGACGGTCGAATCCTCGCGGATGCGTGACACGTAGGTAGCGAACTCCCCGACGCACGCGACCGGCGTGATGTAGCCGCCCTCCTCGTGCTTATCGATCACCATGACGCCCGGCGCCTCGCGCAGAATTTCGCGCGCCTCGTCGGCGCCGATTGGATTTTCGAACTCGATGTGTACAGCTTCGGAATGGCCGACGAACACCGGCACGCGAACGCAAGTGGCAATAACTTTGATCGACGGATCGAGAATCTTCATGGTCTCGACCTTTAGCTTCCATTCCTCGGTAGTGAAGCCATCGTCCATGAAATCGCCTGCCTGTGGAATGACGTTGAAGGCGATCTGCGCTGGAAAATGTTCCTTGACCAATTCGTCGTTGACGAAGATGGCGCGTGTCTGGGTCCATAATTCGTTGGCCGCGTCCTTGCCAGCGCCCGACACTGATTGATAAGTCGCGACCACGACGCGCTTGATTTTGGCGTGATCGTGCAACGGCTTTAACGCCACCACCAATTGCGCGGTGGAGCAATTGGGGTTGGCGATAATGTTGAGCTTGTCGTAACCGGCGATGGCGTCGGGGTTCACTTCCGGCACGATCAGCGGCACGCGCTGGTCCATCCGCCAGGCCGAGGAATTATCAATCACCACCGCGCCAGCTGCGCCAATTTTCGGCGACCATTCCTTCGACACCACCCCGCCCGCGCTCATCAGCACCAGATCGGTGTTGGAGAAATCGTAGCCCTCGAGATCCTTGACCTTCAGCGTGCGCTCGCCATAGCTCACCTCAACGCCAACCGAGCGCCGCGAGGCGATGGCGACGATGTCATCGGCGGGAAACAGCCGCTCGCTCAAAATTTCGAGCATTTCGCGGCCCACATTTCCGGTGGCGCCAACGATCGCTACGCGCAAACCCATAATTCCGCTCCTGCGGCGCAGCGGCCGCTTGCGCTGACCACATAAGGAAATTCAGCGGCTTTTCCAAGACGCGCCGGACGGCTAGGGTTTCGCTCCGGGGGAGATCATGGCCGACACGACGTTCGAATTCTATCGCCTGCTGGTCGAGGAGGTGCGCGATGCGCGCCGGGCGCGGCGCGAGCTTTCCAATATTTTCCTCACGCTCAACATCGCCGGCGTGGGCGGCCTCGGCTTCATCGCCCGCGATTCGGGCGGCCTGGACCCGGCGCTGTTTGGCTGGTGCGCCGCCGCGCTGGTGCTGACCAGTCTGATCTGGGCGACGTCCAACCGCTATTACACCAAGGTGCTGAAGGCGAAGTATGCGATAATCCGCGGTTTCGAGGACAGGCTTGGCGAGCACCCCTTGCGCGACGAATACAACGCGATGGGCGGAACCAAGGCGATGCGCGCCTTTACGTTGGAGCGCATCATGCCGATTCTGTTCATCTTGGGATATGCCGTCTTCTTCGCCGTGCAATCGGGTGACTGGCTTGAACCGCTCTGGGCGTGGCTCGAAGGCCTTGCAGGCCCGATCTTGCAGCGCATCGGCACAACACGCTAAGCGCCCTTTCGGGCTCGAAGCTCACGACGCATCAGCGGGCGGTTGTCCTTCCGGCGGGCGATTTCGCGAAAGCCGGCGCGCTCGAACACAGCGACATGCCCGACATAGAGCGAGGCCGCATCGCTGCGTCCGGGCGTGACGATCGGGCAGGCCTCAACTATGCGTGCGCCGTTCTTGCGCGCGTATTCGAGCCCGCCCTCAAGCAGCGCGCCGGTAATCCCCTGCCGGCGCCGGCCCGACTTCACGAAGAAACAGCTCGCCGCCCACACGCGCTCGTCCTCTGCGTCTCCCGGCGCAACCGGAGCGCAGACGCGGCGCGGATTGTTCCATTGCGGCGCCGCCGCGCGTGGGCCGATCTGCAACCAACCGATGGCTTCCTCGCCCGCCATCGCCAGCACGCCCGGCGGCGGGCCAGCCTTTACCCGCTGCTTCATCAGCCGCTTGGCCTTATCGCCGCGCGCCGCCTGCCAATCCTTGTTCGGCAGCAGCCAATACGTGCACCAGCAGCCCATGCAGGCGCCTTGGCCGCCGAACAATGCCTCGAACGCTGGCCACAGCTCAGGCGTCAGCGGCGCAACGCGCTCCACCAATTTGCTCGCGGCCCCTCGCGCCATCCTCGAACACCATGCGGCAGCTGAGCGCCGATCCCCCGCGCGCCAGCGAGAATTGCGGCGCGGTCTCGCCAGTATAGACGAAACCCGCTTTCTCGAGAACGCGTCCGGAGGCCGGATTGTCGGTGAAGTGGCCCGATTCAAGTACGCCAAGCGTCCGCGCCTTGTTCAAGAACGCACAGAGCGCCTCGCTGGCGTAGCCCTGCCCCCAAAACGGGCGGCCCAGCCAATAACCGATTTCGTGCCGCGCGCCCTCGCCTTGATGGGCGCCGATCAAGCCGATCAGCCCCTCGCCTTTAAGGTCAA
This sequence comes from Alphaproteobacteria bacterium, assembly GCA_031379565.1. Classification (GTDB taxonomy): domain Bacteria; phylum Pseudomonadota; class Alphaproteobacteria; order Caulobacterales; family Aquidulcibacteraceae; genus Vitreimonas. Next base: position 1,511 of record JANNFH010000468.1, on the reverse strand, counting down.
TCGCGAACACATGGTCGCGCCCGAGCGGCTCGCGCGCGCGCATGATCAGCACAAAGCCTTCAGCGGCCACCACTGGATGGGGATGGGGAATGCGCGAGGTCATGCGCGCGACTTCAAAATCGGAGGTAAAATACGAAATCCGGGCGCCGTCTTCGATGCAGAGGCGCCGCAGCGCCAGCCGGTCTGTTTCGATCGTTCTCACATGGCGCATGACAACGCCTCCGATCCGCGCGCAAAGAAAAAGGGAGCCGGCGACCCGGCTCCCTTGCGCTTGTCTAACCGGATCGCCCTGTTTTTGAGGCGCGATCCGGAATGGTTTGGATCGCTCTATTCGGCCATCGCCGGCTGCCAAATCGATACGTAAGTGCGGCCGTCGCGCTTGGTGGCGAATTTCACTTCGCCCGAGCAGGTGGCAAAAAGGGTATGGTCGCGGCCAAGGCCGACGTTATTGCCCGGATGGAATTTGGTGCCGCGCTGGCGCACGAGGATTTCCCCGCCGCTGACGCGCTGGCCGCCAAAACGCTTCACGCCGAGCCGCTGGCCGGGGCTGTCGCGTCCGTTGCGGGAGGAACCGCCTGCTTTCTTGTGAGCCATGGCTGGCCTCTATTCCTTCTTGCCGCCGCCGAGGGCGGTGATCTTGATGTGGCTTTCTTCCTGGCGGTGGCCACGGCGGCGGCGATAGGTATTGCGGCGGCGCTTCTTGAACACCACCACCTTATCGCCCTGCTTGGTCTCGACCAGCTTGCCGGTGACGGTAAACCCGTCCAAATCCTTGCCCAGCTTCAGGTTTTTGCCGTCCCCGGCCATCAGGACGTCTTTGAACGTGATCGCCGCCCCGGCCTTGCCGTCGAGCTTTTCGACCACGATGACGTCGTCCTTGGCGACCCGGTATTGCTTGCCGCCCGTCTTGATCACCGCGAACATTGGAAAACCGCCAAAATACTACGCACACCCGGACGAAGCTCGCCCGGGCGGGGAGCGGGGATATAGACGCGGGGGCGGCGGGGCGTCAACGGGGGCTACGGCCTGAGCCGGACCAAATGTCTGGCGAAGGCAGAAATCTTCGCGCCAAGAAGTTAGGCTCAGGCCAAAAGTGCAGGATTCACCCCGTGGGATTCGCGGCGGGGCCTTCGTGGCGGACGTATTCCAACGTGACCTGCGGCAAACGGATGTTTTCGATTATCGGCTCGTCGCCATCGCCGAGCAGCCCAAGCCCCATATCGGCTATGGCCTCTATGCGGCGATGGACAAAGCTCTTCACCTGCAAGAACAGAGGGCGGAATCGAATGCCGGGCGGATAATCAAATGACCGCAACACGGCGTCCCTCGCCACACCGCCGATTATGTCGACGTGAGCGGCGAGCGGTCCTTCCTGATTTTCACCTGGATCGGCGTGGGGCGACACCAGCGGCATCATCTTCAAAAGCGCCGCCTCGATTTCCTCTCGCGTGCTTCCATGCATCAGCATATTGCGCACCTTGCGCAGGCGCTCGGCGACCGCGGCATCGACC
>JANNFH010000062.1:0-15297 GCA_031379565.1 Alphaproteobacteria bacterium | reverse complement strand
CGCTCCGCGTGTCCGGAATGACGGGTTACACCGCGATCGGCGCCTTAATCGCTGGGTGCGCTTGATAATCGACTAGCGTGAAATCCGCATATTCGAAGCCGAAAATATCTCGCTTCGCCGGATTGAGCTTCATTTTAGGTGCGGGAAACGCGCTTCGCGCCAATTGCGTTTTCGCTTGCTCGAAATGGTTGGCGTAGAGATGCGCATCGCCCAGCGTGTGGACGAAATCGCCGGGCTGAAGCCCTGTTACTTGCGCCATCATCTGCGTCAGCAGCGCGTAGCTGGCGATGTTGAACGGCACGCCCAAAAACACATCGGCGCTGCGCTGATAGAGTTGGCAGCTCAAGCGCCCTTCCGAGACGTAGAACTGAAACAGGCAATGGCAGGGCGGCAGCGCCATCTGGTCGACGTCGGCGGGGTTCCAGGCGCTGACGATATGGCGGCGCGAATTGGGATTGGTCTGGATGCTCTCGACCACTTTGGCGATCTGGTCGATTACGCGCCCGTCCTTGGCCTCCCAGGAGCGCCATTGCTTGCCGTAAACCGGCCCAAGCTCGCCGGCTTCGTTGGCCCATTCATCCCAGATGGTGACGCCCTGCTCCTGCAGCCAGCGCACGTTGGAATCGCCGCGCAGAAACCAGAGCAATTCGAGGATGATGCTTTTCAGGTGCAGCTTCTTGGTCGTCAGCAGCGGGAAACCGGCGCTGAGGTCGAAGCGCAGCTGGCGGCCAAACACGCCGCGCGTGCCGGTGCCGGTGCGGTCGCCGCGATCGATTCCGTGCTCCAGGATGTCGCGCAGCAGGCCGAGATAGGCGCCGTCCGCCGGCGATGGCGGGCGATCCAGCGCGGGTTGGTTGATGCTCATGGCGCTGACCCGAGTTCGGAGGGGCACGCCGAAGGGGCGGCGCGGCGGGCCTGTTCAATCAAGCCCGAGGCCAGCCAGGGCGTGCGGGCATTGACGTTGATGCCGGCGGCGCGAAGCGCCCGCGCCATCCAATGATTGCAAACATTGAACAGATGGAAATTCTCCCGTGCGCGCAAGAACACGCTGTGACCGATCACCTTGCCCGTCGAAGTCGCGATTACAGCGCCTGAAGCATCGAGCACCAGCGCCTGGCTGAGAAAATTGGCCAAGCTGGCGGCCCCTTCGCGTGAAATCGCGAACGTTGCGTCGGCGTTGGGGCCGAGATAGCGCGCATCGACCTCCGCATCATCAGCCACGTGCATGACCGACGGGCTCGGCGGAATGAGCGCGTCGAGTGCGAGCCAGAGATTGGTTCCATCGGAATAATAGAAGGATTGCTCGCCCCATCCGATGAGGAGCATGTCGGCGTGCGGATAGAGCGCGCGCAGCGGGTTATCGGCCGGCAAGGCCGCCATCGGCACGCCGATGTCGGAATGGTAGCCGTTCGACCACATCCGCATCAGTAAGCAATCGCCAGCGCTGGCGCGCGCCGACGCTGGCGCGGGCAGCGGCGCGTAGAGATAGGCCAGCAGGCCAAAGGCGACGAGTGCGGCGACCGCCGCGCGAGGATGTTTCATGGCTCCTCGGCAGCCAACAATTTGGCGCGGAACGCGAGCCCCGCAAGCCCTGCCCCGAGCAGGGGCGCGGCGATAAACAGCCAAAGCTGGCCGATGGCGCCGCCCATAACCCAAACCGCCGGCCCAAGCGAGCGTGCTGGGTTCACCGAAACGCCAGTGACCTGAATGCCGACAATGTGGATCGCCGCCAGCGTCAGGCCGATGGCGAGGCCGGCGACTGCGGGCGGCGCCCCAGGCTGGGTCGCGCCAAGGATCGTCACCAGAAACAGGAACGTCGCCACAAGTTCAAACACGAAAGCGGCGATTATGCCGTAACCGCCCGGCGAGCCATCCGGCCCATAGCCGTTTTGCCCCAGACCAATGCGCGCCAATTCGTAATCCGGCGATCCAGAGGCGATCACGTACAATACGCCCGCGCCGACGATTGCCCCCGCGCATTGGGCGACGGCATAGGCGATCAGGTCTTGCGTGCTCATGCGCCCGGCGATCCAGGCGCCGAAACTCACTGCCGGATTGACGTGGCATCCCGACACCGGCCCGATCCCGTACGCCATCGCCACGATGGCCAAGCCGAAGGCCCAGGCGATGCCCAATTGGCCGACAATGCCAAATCCGGCCAGCACCGCCGCACCGCACCCGATCAGCACCAAGGCAAAGGTGCCGATAAATTCCGCCGCCATTTTCTTGATCATGGGCCGCCCTCCACGCTCGAATGGGCCCGGCTTAAGGCGAGTCTCGGGGAACCCGATACTCACAGCGCTTTGAAGTGCGCTCCCGCCAGCCTATATTCGACTCGTTCGGGCTTGCCCGGACTATGGCGATAAACGCGCGGAGATAGGCGGATCGGACCCGGGTGCGATGCCCGGCGGCTCCACCAGCTTCCCGGATTCCGGATCATTGGCCGGATTCTACTTGGGGATTACGGGGCCGAAATAGGATCGACGGACGTTCAAGGCCGAGGCTTTTGCTCGGGTGGTCCCGTTACAGGCCAAACAGCATAGTTGCCAATGACAACTCAGCTGAAGAGTTCGCCCTCGCCGCGTAAGCGGTGCGAGTGTTCTCGCTTCTTAAGTCCTGACGAGTAGCATCGTCAGGCGGGGTCCCCCAGCACCCGGCAACAGAAGCTGGGGATTTGATTTCTCTAAGCCAGTCATGCGCAGACCCGGCTCGCACAAGGCGCCTTGTCGCAGCATCACAAACACGCGAGCCATTCGTCGTCGCGCATATATTTTTCTTGCTAAATCAACCGCCGCGAGGGTGGTTGGCAAACGTTCGCAGCTGCAACTCGCGCGCCGCGCGAGATTTCAACAGCGAACATGGCGGGGCCGCGTCGGTAGCCCACAATGTGATGCAGCAAGCGCCGTTTTCGCCTTTCGACGCCTAGAAGCGGTAATGAACTCGCGCCTCGTGGATCAGCAATTGACTGCCCGGAACGAGCCGCTATGGGTGGGACGCTTGATGCAAAGGAGGGCGGCCGTGGCCGACGATCTGATCGGTTATGACCAGCTGATGCAGGACGCGCTTCGCGGCGTCGTCCGCGCAGCGATGCAGGAGGCCGCCAGTCCGCGCGGTCTGCCCGGCAAGCATCATTTCTACATCACCTTTCGCACCCATGGCGCGGGCGTCACGATCCCCGATCATCTCTCCACGCGCTACCCCGACGAAATGACGATCGTGCTTGAGCACCAATTCTGGGACCTTGAAGTTTTCCCCGATCGCTTCCGCGTCATCTTGAAATTCTCTGGCCAGCCACAACCCATAGTGATCCCGTTCGCATCGATCACCCGCTTCTTTGATCCGAGCGTGAAGTTCGGCCTGCAATTCGAGCAGCCGCACATTGAGGAAGCGCGGATGGTGTCGGGCGATAGCGCGCCGGCCTCGGCCCCGGCTCAAGCCGCCGCGCAAGATGCGGCCCCGCCGGCTGACAATTCCGTCGTCAGCCTGGATTCGTTCCGCAAGAAGTGACGTTCGGCAGACGAGCGCTTCCCCATAACACACCAGCTACCGTCATTCCGGGGCGGCGAAGCCGAACCCGGAACCCAGGGTGTCGTATGGCGACAAGAGTTGCCCTGGGTTCCGGATCGCGCTCCGCGCGTCCGGAATGACGGGAATATGGAATCCTAATCCCGCATGACCACCTTCACCACGATCCGGTCGCACTCCCCCATCGCTCGTTCGCACAGCAGCCGCGCGACCTGGCTGTCGTCGAAAAACACATGCCCCTTCAGCGCGTCCAGCAGCGCTTTGGCCAGATTGTCGAGGTCGAGCTCCGGGGCCTCGCCGGCATGCTCCATCCGGATCTCGACCTCGAACTCACCCCAGCGCGGGCGGATTTGAAATTCCTTGCGAAAAAACTCGTAGACCAGCGGCTTGTAGGTGCGCGACTGGGTGGTGATTTCATCGATGGCGATTTCTACTCCGCCGGCGATCTCACGCGCCCGCACCTTGCCGCGGCCGGTCCAATCGTTCATGGCCAATGCTTCATCGCTGCACCGCTTCCGGCTTGATCGCCGCAATCGCTCCCCATATCCCGTTCGGGACGAGATTGCTGAAGGCTCTCCCATGAAAACGCGCACGGAAACAGATACATTCGGCCCCATAGAAGTGGCCGATGACGCCTATTGGGGCGCCCAATCGCAGCGCTCGATCGGCAATTTCAAGATTGGCGTCGAGAGGATGCCGCGCGAGATCATCGGGGCGCTTGGCGTCATCAAGCGCGCCGCCGCCGAAACCAACATGGAATTGGGCGGCCTCGACCCCAAGCTCGGCGAAGCCATTATCGCCGCCGCCGACGAGGTGATCACCGGCAAGCTCGACGCGCACTTCCCCTTGAGTGTTTGGCAAACCGGGTCAGGCACGCAATCGAACATGAACGCCAACGAGGTGATCTCGAACCGAGCCATCGAAATGATGGGCGGCGTGAAGGGTTCGAAAAAGCCAGTTCACCCGAACGACCACGTCAATATGAGCCAATCGTCGAACGATACCTACCCGACCGCCATGCACATCATGGCCGCGGAACTGGTGGCGCGGCATCTCATGCCGGCGCTGGCGCACCTCGAAACCGAACTGAAGAAGAAGCAGACCGCGTTCGCGCACATCATTAAGATAGGCCGTACCCACACGCAGGACGCGACGCCGCTCACCCTCGGTCAAGAATTTTCGGGCTATGTGACCCAAGTATCGAACGCCAACCGCCGGCTGAAAGATACTCTGAGCGGACTCTACGAACTCGCCCAGGGCGGCACCGCTGTCGGCACCGGCCTGAACGCACCCAAGGGATTTGCAGAGAAGGTGGCGGAGAGAATTGCCGCGATCACGCACTTACCGTTTGTCACCGCGCCGAACAAATTTGAAGCGCTCGCGGCGCACGACGCGATGGTGTTTTCACACGGCGCGATCAATGCGGCGGCGGCGGCGTTGTTCAAGATCGCCAACGATATCCGCTTTTTAGGCTCAGGGCCCCGTTCGGGCCTCGGCGAATTGATGCTGCCGGAAAACGAACCGGGCTCCTCGATTATGCCTGGCAAAGTGAACCCAACCCAATGCGAAGCGCTGACCATGGTGTGCGTCCAGGTGTTCGGCAATCATGGCGCCATCACCTTCGCCGGCGCGAGTGGGCACTTTGAGCTCAACGTCTTCAACCCGGTAATGGCCTACAATTTCTGGCAATCGGCGCGCCTGCTCGGCGACGCGGCCAACAGCTTTGCCGACCATTGCGTCGCCGGCATCGAAGCGCGCGAAGACAACATCAAGCGCAATCTCGACATGTCGCTGATGTTGGTGACGGCGCTCGCGCCTAAATACGGCTACGACCGCGCCGCCAAGATCGCCAAGACCGCACACAAGAACGGGACTTCACTACGCGAGGAAGCTGTCAAGGATGGCATCCCAGCCGATGATTTTGACGCCATTGTTCGGCCCGAAAACATGATCGGGCCAAGCTAGGCAGCGCTTGCTAATACAAGGGGCTCGGCTTCGTTTCTCCCGGCGCAGGGCGCATTCAATTCCAGCCGCCAACCATAGCCCTTGGAGGCAGCGGCATTGGGGACTACCCTCACATCCATGGCTGAGATCGTGAACTTGAAGGGCGCGCGGAAGGCTCAGACGCGGGCGGAGGCTGAAGCCGGCGCGGCGGCGAACCGCGCCGCGCACGGGCGCACCAAGGCCGAGAAGAAAAGTTCAAAAGCGAAGGTCGAGAGGGCCAGCAAGCAACTCGACGGCCACAAGCGCGGCCCAGATGGCTAAAGGCGGGCTGCAAAAGCGCTCGATGCGCATCGCCGGCCACCGCACCTCGCTGGCCCTCGAACATGAATTCTGGGAAGCGCTCGAGCGGATCGCGCGCGCCCGCGCGCAGAGCCTGCCGGCGCTGATTGCGGCGATCGACGAGGGCCGCTCCAAGCAGGATACGGGCGCGTCGTTGGCGTCAGCGGTGCGTGTGTTCGTGCTGCAGAACCGGGTCTAACACCTATTGCGAACGGCCATAGAGCACGAGCGCGTAATAACATGGCGCCACGCGGCAATTGTACATGTTGGCCTGTACCTGGAACTGGCCTGACATGGTCGGGATCACCGACACCACTGGCGCTGCGTCAGCGGATGAATCCTGCGAGATGACATTGCCGTAGCCATCATAGAGCGCCAGATCGAGATCGCCGCAATCATCGTCACAAACGCCGATGACGCGATATTCGGCCCCGACATCGAGCGTGATCGGCCATGATTGCATCTGGCCTTGCGGCAATTGGCCGGTGACGGGCGCGGCGATCTGCTGAAAGCCCTGCGCCGCGACCGCCTGTTCCACTTGGGTCAATCTCGCCAAAATTTGCTGCTGGTAATTTCCCCCTGAGGCGGGGGGCGCGGCGGATGCAGGCGGAGGCTGCATCGCCGGATTGATGGCGGCGCTTTGCTGACCGACGCCATCGGTCAACATCGAACCCAGCGCCGCCAACAGCGCAACCACTGCAATGGCGCCGCCGGCAATCCACGCCCAATTTGGCACGCCCTTGCCTACTTCCCGCGCAAGCGCTGCCATCGCCGCTTGCAGTCCATGCGCGGCATGTTGCATCGGCGCGGCTTGCGGCGGCGCACGCGGCGCCGGATTGTTGGCGGCGCTCTTCACTGCATCGACGAAACGGCGCCAATCGGGATGATCTTCCGCGCCGGTCCAGGCTGCGAGGTTGGCCGCCTGAACTTCGCCAAATCCGAACGGCGCTTGGGAACCATCGATCATCACCGGAATGAGCACGCCTTTGTCTCGCCCCAGACGCGCTTCCTCGCGCACCCATTGCGACTTAGTCGAGTGTTCGCTCCACAGCACGATCAGCGCCTTGCACTGGGCCAGTTTGGTTTCGATGTAATCGGCCCAAGTTTGCCCAGGTGGGATTTCATTGTCCCAAAAAACGTCCAGGCCGGCCCCTTCCAGGCCTTGCGCCACTTGCTCAGCGCGCGCGCGGTCCTCTCGGGCATAGGAAATGAAGATGTCGGCCAAACCGTCCTCCGCAGATGATCAGCTTTTTAACGCGCGAACCGCTCGAAGCGGGGCCCCTGAAGACCGCCTATTGCCCCTTGGGATTGGGCCCATAAGCGTTAGCGCCGGGCTTGGACGGCAGCACCGTCACCACGAGAACCGCCGCCGCACTAGCCAAAATGACAATCGCTCCGATCGGCGTCGCCGAGAGCGCCGCCCCGAGAGCGAAAGCAGCGAACGCGCCTGCCACCAGCCAGCCGTTCAAGCCGACATCATGAAACCGCCGCACCGTCACGCACACGCCGGGGCTCAGCAGCGCCAAGCCGACGATCAAGGAAAATATCTGCATGTTGGGCCTGCCGGTGTAGGAATTCAGGCCGAAAATGCCAAGGTCGAGCATCATCGCCACCAGCGACACCACAAGCGCAAACGCCGCCCACCACCAATATTCGGCGCGCCGGGCTCGCCCCTTCGCGTCGAGATAAAGCCGCAGGCACTTCATCACATAACCAGGCGGGGTCAGCGCTTCAGCGCCGGCAGCACTAGCGCTGGCGAAAGAGGGCGGCGCCATCGGCGGCGCTTGCAGCACCGGCCGCGGCGCTGCATTCGGCCCGCGCACGGCGCCATCAACGGCGTTGGCAAAGCGTATCCAATTGGGGTTGTTGGCTTCGCCCCGCCACGCCGACAGGTCGGCCGCCTGCACTTCGCCGAAGCCGAACGGCGCGGGCGTTGCATCCAGCATGGCCGGAATGAGCTTGCCGCTGTCGCGGCCCATGCGCGCTTCCTCGCGCACCCATTGCGAACCCGCCGAATGGACGCTCCACAACACGATCATCGCTTTCGATTGAGAAAGCTTATCCTCGATGTAATCCGCCCAAGTTTTGCCAGGCGGGATGTCCGTGTCCCAGAACACGTCGAGGCCCATCGCGCCAAGGCCGCGCGCCACCTGTTCGGCGCGCGCGCGATCCTCGCGGGCGTAAGAAATGAACACGTCGGCCATAGCCGCCCTCCACAATCGGATTCGCCCGCAGGCTAGCCCAATTCGGCGCGGCACGTCACCGACGAGCAGCGCCTCGTGCGGACCTGCGCCCTCGGCGAACTGCCCTCGCCTAAAGCTCCGGCGCACACTACGTTCTCTCTTCGTGCTAAGGTGCGCGACGATGGGCGAATCGATGCCGAACGAATCAAGCCGAGGCGAGACGGGAGAATCCCTGCCCATTTCCGTCCGCGCCGCGGCGGCAGCGCCCTATTTCGCGTCGCTCAACCCCGAGCAGCGCGCGGCGGTAGAGGCTGTCGATGGCCCCGTGCTGGTGCTCGCCGGCGCCGGCACCGGCAAGACCCGCGTGCTGACGACGCGGCTGGCGCATCTCATCTCCACCGGCCGCGCCAAACCTTGGAATGTGCTGGCGGTAACCTTCACCAACAAAGCCGCGCGGGAAATGCGCGAGCGGGTGGAGCATTTGCTTGGGCCAGGCGGCGGCGGCCTGCCCTGGCTCGGCACGTTTCACTCGATCTCCGCGCGCATGCTGCGCACGCACGCGGAACTGGTAGGGCTGAAGAATAATTTCAGCATCCTCGATCCTGACGACCAAATCCGCCTAATGAAGCAAATCATCGAAGCGGAAAACATCGACGAGAAGCGCTGGCCCGCGCGTGCGCTCGCTGGACACATCGATTCCTGGAAGAACCGCGCGCTGCTACCGGACAAAGTGCCGAAAGGCGAAAGTTTCTCCTTCGCCGATGGCAAGGGCGCCAAACTCTACGCGCTCTACCAGGCGCGATTGAAAATCCTCAATGCCTGCGATTTCGGCGACCTGCTGATGCACATGATCGGCATTTTTCAGAACCATGCCGATGTCTTGGATACCTATCACCGTAAAATCACGCATCTGATGGTGGACGAATACCAGGACACCAACGTCGCCCAGTATCTCTGGCTGCGTCTACTCGGCCAGAAAGCGCACAATGTCTGCGTCGTCGGCGACGACGATCAAAGCATCTATGGCTGGCGCGGCGCGGAGGTGGACAACATCTTGCGCTTCGAACACGATTTCCCGGGCGCCACAGTGATCCGACTTGAACGCAATTATCGTTCCACCGGGCACATCCTCGCGACAGCCTCGCATCTGATTTCCAACAATCGCGGCCGGCTCGGCAAGACTTTGTTCACCGACGACGAACTGGGCCAGCGCGTGAAGGTGCGCGGCGTGTGGGACGGCGAAGCCGAAGCGCGGCTGGTGGCGGATGACATCGAAGGTTGGATTTCCTCTTTCCCTTCTCCCCCTGTGGGAGAAGGTGGCGCTCGCGACAGCGAGCGTCGGATGAGGGGTGCTGGCGCAAACTCTCCAGAAGCCGGCGCGCTCACCCCTCACCCGGCCGCTGCGCGGCCACCCTCTCCCACAAGGGGAGAGGGTCAAAAGTATGCCTATTCCGATTGCGCGGTTCTCGTGCGCGCGGCCTGGCAGATGCGCGCGTTCGAGGAACGGTTCTTAATGCTGCGTATCCCCTACAAGGTAATCGGCGGGCCGCGGTTTTTCGAGCGCGCCGAAGTGCGCGACGCGCACGCTTATCTACGCCTCATCCGCTCCGAAGATGACGACCTCGCTTTCGAGCGTGTCGTCAACCTGCCGAAGCGCGGCATCGGCGACACCACCATCGCCAAATTGCACGCACAGGCAAAAAAAGCGCCCGCGCGCTTCGTCACCGACAACGGACCGCTGTTCGACGTTGACACGGGCGAAGTCGTCGTCACCCAGGAAGAAGCGCCGGGCGGCTCAATGCATTTCCGCTCGCTCGTCGCGGCGACGCGCGAGCTCATCCTCACCGACGAATTGCCGCTGAAGGCACGCACCGCTCTGCGCGCCTTCCTGACCGATCTTGACCGCTGGCGCGAGCGCTCGCGGCAGATCAATCATGTCGAGCTTGCCGAAACCGTGCTCGATGAGAGCGGATACACTGAGATGTTGCGCGTCGACAAATCTCCGCAAGCGCAAACCCGGCTCGAAAACCTAAAAGAACTGGTGCAGGCTATGGGCCAGTTCGACACGTTGGAGGCTTATCTCGAACACGTGTCGCTGGTGCTCGACATCGAGGCGGCGAGCGACGGCGACAACGTACAGCTTTCGACACTACACGCCGCCAAGGGCTTGGAATGGCCACTGGTGTTTTTGCCCGGTTGGGAGGAACAAGTTTTTCCCTCGCAGCGTGCTATTGATGAAAGCGGCGAAAAAGGCCTCGAGGAAGAGCGCCGCCTCGCTTACGTGGGCATCACCCGCGCCCGCGAAAGCGCGCGCATTTCCTTTGTCGCCAACCGGCAGATTTACGGCCGCTGGCAAAGCGTGATTCCCTCGCGCTTCGTCGATGAATTGCCGCCCGCCAATGTCGATGCGATCAGCGAAACCGGATATGGCGCAAAAGCCGGCGTAAGCGAAGGCGCATCAAGGTTCGAAGCCTACGCGCCGGGCGCGGGCTTCAACTCGGCGTACCAAAGCCCCGGCTGGAAGCGCGCCCAAGAAAACAAAGGTCAGCGCGGCTCGTTCGGTCAGGGCCATTTGGGCAAGCCGCCTCAACTCGAAGGCGAAGCGCGCTTGGTCATGCGCAGCGGCGACGCGGATTCGCACTATGCCACCGGCGACCGCATCTTCCACCAGAAGTTCGGCTACGGCCTAATCCGCGACGTCGAGGGCAACAAGCTCACCGTCAGCTTCGACAAAGCCGGCGAAAAACGTGTCATCGACAGCTACGTCGTGCCGGCGGACGCGGCTTAGACTGTTACGGCGCCGCCGCCGATCCTGCCGGGCATTCGCCGATACGTTCGTTGACCATCTGCATGCGCTGGGTCATCACGCCCGCATTGTTCGGCATTTGCGTGGTCGAGGTCATTTCCATTTCAACGCGCGTCGGCGTGTAGGCGCCGACCATGTGCATCGTCATCGTGCCGGTTGGCCCTGTGCACGTCGCTTCGTTGTCGATGCGGCCACCGGAGGAATTGCTCCGCACCGCGGTGCAGGTCATGCCGCCCGGCCCCTGCGTGAGATCGGGCGCCGTGTAGTCGGTGATGTCGGTGGCGGTGACGCAATGCTCGGTGACGATCGGCGCGGGGTGCATGTTCGCCATCGCACCGGCGGGCACGCCCGGCATGTTCATATCGAGGATGGTCATGGTCGTGCGATATTGGCCCGGCTGCATCTGGTTCATACTTGCGGGCGGCGCTGCATTATCGGCGTTCTGGTCGGGCGCCTGAGACGCCGGCGGCGAACAACCCAACAAAATCGCCGTCAAACTCGTCAGCAAAAGCGCGCGCATGCCCATCACATCCTCCGGTGCAAACTCGGCCCACCCTGCCCTAACCGCTGGCAAAGGCCAAGCAGCATCGCCGCTTGCTCAATGCCGAAAGAGGCTCTAGCGGCATGCGACCATGCTCCTGCTCACCGCCCTCGGCCCGCTGGCCCTCATCCGCGCCGCTGCTGACGAACTGGATCGCCACGATCCCTCGCCCGCCGACGCGGTCAGCTGGTTTGAGGAAAGCGCGAACAAATTCCGGCTCGAAGTCTATGTGCCGACCAAGCAAGACGCCGCCAGCGCCTGCGCCATCATTGGCGCGGCGGCGCCTGAACTGCACATGGTGCAGAAACGGCTCAAGACGGCAAATTGGGTGGCGATGTCGCTCGAAGGCCTGCCAGCTGTGCGCGCGGGCCGTTTTGTCGTCGCCGGCGCACACGCGCTGCAGCGCGAGAGCGGCGGGCGCGCGAAAATCTGGATCGAAGCCAGCGAGGCGTTCGGCACCGGCCATCACGGCACCACGTGGGGCTGTCTGATGGCGCTGGAACATTATTTGCGACGTCGTCGCTCCCCCTCCTCTCGAGGGGAGGGGATGAAGAATTGGGGTGAAGCGCGGCCTTTAACGGCTTGGCGAAACCGACGCGACGCGCGTTCATCGCCAATCGCCGCGCCCCACCCCACCCCCTGCCCCCTCCCCTCAAGAGGGAGGGGGTTCAAGGTTCTCGATGTCGGAACGGGCTCAGGGGTGCTGGCGATTGCGGCGGCGAAAACCGGCGCCGAAGCTCTGGCGATAGAAATCGACCACCGCGCCGCGGCTATCGCCGAGGTGAATGCGCGCCAAAACCATGTCGCGCACCGCGTTCGCGTAATCGCCGGCGACGGCGCGAAGCACATTGCGCGGCAAAAGTTTGATCTGGTGTTCGCCAACATTTTGATGCGGCCCTTGATCCGGCTGGCGCCGTTGCTGGCGCCTGCGGTTGCAGCGGGCGGAACGTTGATCCTGTCCGGGCTGCTGCGCACGCAAGTTCCGCTGGTGCGCGAGGCTTATACAAGCCGCGGCCTCACGCTGGAGCGCTGCATCGGCCGCGAGGCGTGGGCGACCTTGGTGTGGCGCAGACCGGGCTGATCAGCGGCTGTAAACGTTGAACGCGAAATAGCACGGCGCCTCCGCACATTGCGCCATGTTGAGTTCGATCGTGTAAGCGCCAGTGGACAGCGGGCTGAGTTCAACCATAGGCGTTTGGTCGGGCTCTATGTCTTGGGTAACCAACAAGCCGTTGGGATCGAACAATCTGAGGTCGATGTCGCGGCAGCGCGCATCGCACACGCCGACGACGCGATAGGGCTGGCCAGCCCGCAAGGTCACCGGAAAACGCCGCGCCTCGGCCGGGGCCAGACCGTCAGCGAACGGCCCGGCGGCGCGCGAATAGCCGTATTGGCTCTGAAACTGGTCCACCAACGTCAATTGCTGGGCCAATTGCCGCGCGAACGGGTCCGGCACCTGCGCCGAGGCCGGTGCGCTGGCCGCCATCGCGAGTGCGGCGGCGACGATAAAGGCTCTGACGAACCGGAAAAGCATGTTTGTCCCGACCATACGGCCAAAATTCGTGCGGCGCGGGCTTAATCCGCCGCTCCGAAACACCTAAGCTGAAGCCCACTGAACCCCAAATGAACCTCCCCTTTGAGAGGGTGTCACGTGTTCCAAACCTATGACGATCCCGGCGGGCCCGCCCTTGGCCGCAAGCATTTGCCATTGCTGCGAAAAGCGCTGCAGCGGCTGGGCCTCGACGGCTTCATCGTACCGCACGAGGATGAATGGCAGAACGAATATGTGCCCCCCGCCTACGACCGCTTGGCGTGGCTGACGGGCTTTACCGGTTCGGCCGGCGCGGCGGTGGTGTTGGCCGAGGAAGCGGCGATGTTCGTCGATGGGCGCTACACGCTGCAAGTGCGCGCGCAGGTGGATGAAAAATTGTTTGCGTATCGCGACCTGATTGAAGGCGGGCCGGCGGCCTATCTGCGCGAGCGCGCGCCGCACGGCGGACGTATCGGCTACGACCCAAAAGTGTTCAGCCCCGATGCGCTGGAGAAGCTGCAAGCAGCGGTCGCGGGCGCCGGCGCGAGCTTAATTCCGATCGCGCCCAATCCGATCGATGAGGTTTGGACCGATCGGCCGCCTTTGCCTGCGGCGGCGGTGGCGCCTCATCCGGAGCAATTCACCGGCGAAAGCGCCAGCGCGAAACGCCATCGGCTCGGCGCCTCGCTGGGAAAAGACGCGGCGGACGCTGTCGTCATCACCTCGCCGGCCTCGCTGGCGTGGTTGTTCAACATTCGCGGCGGCGATGTCGCGCGTTCGCCGCTGCCGCTCGGCGGGGCGATTCTGCGCGCCGACGGCGCCGCTGATCTCTTTCTCGACGAAAATAAAGTTTCGGCGCAATTGCGCCAATGGCTCGGCAATGAAGTCTCGGTACGCCCCAGCCACGATCTTGAACCCGCGCTAGCGGAACTGAAGGGACAGAAAATCCGCATCGACCCTGCCAGCGCTTCGGCCTGGCACTTCGAGCAATTGCAGCGCGCAGGCGCTGAAATCGTGCGCGGGCAGGATCCGGTGATCCTGCCGCGCGCATGCAAGAACGCGGCGGAGATCGAGGGTTCGCGCACTGCCCATCGGCGCGACGGCGCGGCGGTGTCGCGGTTTCTGCATTGGGTCGCCGCTGAAGGCCAAAGTGGCAAAGTCAATGAGATCGAAGCGTGCCAGCGGCTCGAAGCATTTCGCCAGGAAACCGGCCAGTTGAAGGACCTCTCGTTCGATTCCATTTCCGGCGCCGGACCAAACGGCGCCATCGTGCATTATCGCGTCACCACCAAAACCAACCGCCGCTTGGCGCGCGGTTCGCTGTTCCTGATCGATTCCGGCGCCCAATATCTCGACGGCACCACCGACATCACCCGCACCATTCCCATTGGGCGGCCAAACCCGGAAATGAAGCAGCGCTTCACCCGCGTATTGAAGGGCCATATCGCGCTGTCGCGCGTGCGCTTTCCCAAAGGCACGACCGGGCACCAATTGGATGCGCTGGCGCGGCTTTCGCTGTGGGAGGCTGGGCTCGATTACGATCACGGCACCGGCCACGGCGTCGGCTCGTATCTTGGCGTGCATGAAGGCCCGCACCGGATCGCAAAATTGCTGAACGCGGTGGCGCTTGAGCCCGGCATGATCGTGTCCAACGAGCCGGGCTATTACAAGACCGGCGCTTACGGCATCCGCATCGAAAACCTGCAAGTCGTGACGCCGGCAGCGGAGATCGAAGGCGGCGAGTCCCGATGCTCGGTTTCGAGACGCTGACGCTGGCGCCGATTTCGCGCGAACTCATCGTCAAGGCGATGCTCACCAAGGAGGAGCGCGACTGGCTCGACGCCTATCACGCCCGCGTGCGCGAGAAGATCGGGCCGCAGCTTGAGGGCGAGGCGCGGGCTTGGTTGGAGGAAGCGACGAAGTCGCTGTAGCTCTGCCGTCATCCCGGAGGCGCGAAGCGCCATCCGGGACCCAGGGGCAACAGCCCTACGATCCCCTGGGTTCCGGGTCTCGCTCTGCTCACCCGGAAGGACGCTTCGTTTTTTTTGCGCAGCGAGGAGACTCAGATGTTCGTAGGCCATTACGCCGCCGCTATCGCCGCCAAGGCGATCGAACCGAAGGCGCCGATGTGGACTTTGGCGGCAGGTTGCCAGCTGATCGATATCGGCTGGTCAAGTTTCATCATGGCCGGAATTGAACGCGCCAGCGTCGACCCTTCCTTGCCCGGCTCAGCGCTGGTGCTCGAACACATGCCCTGGACGCATTCGCTGCCGATGAGTTTGGTCTGGTGATCTTCCCTCGAAAAAGTGGACGCGGTTTACGCGGTCCGGCGCTCGGCCTCGGCAGGTGAGATATAGCCGAGTGTGGAGTGGAGCCGGTGCGGATTGTAGAAGCCTTCGATGAAGCCGAACAAGTCCCTGCGCGCTTC
>JANNFH010000434.1:0-1536 GCA_031379565.1 Alphaproteobacteria bacterium | reverse complement strand
AATCATCAGGGCGGCGATGGAGCTGTTTTGGCTGAAAGGCTACAATTCAACCTCGATCGCGGATCTGCTCTCCCGCACTCAGCTCAATTCCGGCAGCCTCTATCACGTCTTTCCATCCAAGCAGGACGTGCTGATAGGGGTACTTGAGGGCTACCGGGACGGCATCGGTGAAATGCTGCTAGCGCCCGCTTGGGTCGGCATCGACGACCCGATCGAGAAGATTTTTGCGCTCCTCGGATCGTACCGTCACTGGATCGCTGAGAGCGAATGCACTTACGGCTGCCCGATCGGCTCGTTGGCGCTGGAGCTGCACGAGCCTGACCCAAAAGTGCGCGAATTGTTGGCCGCCAATTTCGACGGTTGGACCCGGGCGATCGAGCAATGCCTGATAGATGCAGGCGACCGGCTGCCCGCCGACCTTAATCGCGCCGCGCTCGCGCAATTCGTGCTGACGGCGATGGAGGGCGGGGTGATGCAGGCGCGTACGCATCGCGACGTCGCGTTTTTTGATCGGGCCGTAGGTCAGCTGCGCGCGCATTTTGATTTCATGATGGCGCGCGTCGGCGCTGCTGGCGTTGTTTGAAGGAGAGAAACTCAATGGAAATCAATTGGCTTGCGATCGTCGCGGCGGCGCTGAGTTCGTTCGTGCTGGGCGGGATTTGGTATGCGGCGTTGTTCGCCAAGGCGCATCAGAAAGCGGCGGGTTTGACCGATGCCCAGGTGGCTGGCGGCAACAAGGCGCTGACCTTTGGCGGTTCGTTTGTGCTGGCGCTGATCGCTTCGGCATCCTTCGCGGTGTTCCTTGGCGGGCAGGTCGATGCAGCGACGGGCGCACTCTATGGACTAACGGCGGGCCTATGCTGGGTCAGCGCCTCGTTCGGAATCAATTATTTGTTCGAGCACAAGAACCTGAACTTGTTCCTGATCAATGGCGGCTACCACACGCTGCAATTCACGTTGATTGGGCTGATCTTGGGCGCCTGGCATTGATGACGCGTGAGCGGTTCAAGATTCACACTGAACATTAGAGGGACCAGAATGCGTTTGCTTTGGATTTTGGCGGCTTGGTCAGCTCTTTTGGCGTCGACCCCGGCCTCGGCGGAGGTGGTTTCCGTTTCCGCGAGCGCATTTCTCGTACGCTCGGAGGGCGTAACCGCGGCCCCCGTTGATCGGACTTGGCGCGCGCTGAGCCAGATTGGGCACTGGTGGAATTCGGCGCATACATTCTCCGGTGATGCGCGGCGCATGTCGCTCGACATGCGCGCCGGCGGTTGCTTTTGCGAGCGCTGGGCCGGCGGACAATCGGTCGAACACGGTCGTGTCGTCATGGTAACAGAAGCGGAAGGCGCCCGAACCCTGCGTTTCTTAGGCGGACTGGGGCCGCTTCAAGGGCTCGGGGCGGCGGGGGTGATGACCATTGTCGTCGCTCCCGACCCCAATGGTGCGAGGGTCACACTGAGTTACCGCGTCGCGGGGGACGCGGCGCTCGGATTGGAGGCGCTCGCGCCGATTGTGGATCAAGTCATCCTGGAGCAA
>JANNFH010000101.1:0-1980 GCA_031379565.1 Alphaproteobacteria bacterium | reverse complement strand
AGGTGTTTCAATTCAAGGGCGGCCAATCAAACCCGACCTATCAGCTGGTCACGCCCGCGAAGAAATACGTCCTGCGCAAAAAGCCTTCCGGAAAGCTGCTCCCCTCCGCGCACGCGGTAGACCGGGAGTATCGCGTCATCTCGGCGCTTTATCCCACCGGTTTTCCGGTGGCGCGGCCGCATGCCTTGTGCGGGGATGAAAGCGTTGTCGGGGCCATGTTCTACGTCATGGACATGGTCGAAGGCCGCGTGCTGTGGGACGGAGCGTTGCCGGAATTGAGCAAGGCCGAGCGACGGGCGGTTTACGAGAACAAGATCGCCACACTGGCGCGCCTGCACACCATCGATTATTCAGCCATTGGCCTCGCCGATTACGGCAAGGCCGGCAATTATTTCGTCCGTCAAATCGATCGCTGGAGCAAGCAATACAAATTGAGCGAGACCGAAAGCATCTCAGAGATGGACGCGCTGATCGAATTCCTGCCGCGTACGATTCCGCCCGGCGAACGGACCTCCATCGTCCACGGCGACTACCGGCTCGACAACCTCATCCTGCACGAGGACGAACCGCGCGTGATCGCGGTGCTGGACTGGGAATTGTCTACGCTCGGCGATCCGCTCGGCGATTTCACCTACTACCTGATGAATTGGGCTATGCCCCACGATGGCCGCGCCGGCCTTGGCGGTCTTGATCTCGAAGCGCTAGGCATTCCCACGCTAGGGGAAACCGTTGCGCTCTATTGTGCGCAAACCGGCCGCGATGCCGTCACCGACCT
Organism: Alphaproteobacteria bacterium; assembly: GCA_031379565.1. Taxonomy (GTDB): domain Bacteria; phylum Pseudomonadota; class Alphaproteobacteria; order Caulobacterales; family Aquidulcibacteraceae; genus Vitreimonas. Next base: position 1,205 of record JANNFH010000101.1, on the reverse strand, counting down.
CGATTGGTACTTTTCCTACAACGCCTTTCGCCTCGCCTGTATCCTGCAGGGCATCGCCGGGCGCATCCGCGATGGCACCGCCGCCAACGCCCACGCGCTCGAAATGGTCAAACGCATTGCCCCCTTGTCGAAGGCGGCCTTCATGTACGCGCAGCGCGCGGGGCTGACATGAACGAACGTCAGCGCGATCTCTTTTTATGGCTGTGGGCAAAACGGCGCACGCCTCGGCAAGCCGCCATCGGGCTGCGCGGCGCGTTGATCGGCGCTTTGGGCGGGCTTGTGTTCGCGCTCCTCCTCGCACCAGGTTCGAGCAGCGCTGGCGTGCATTCCTACGACGCGCTTGGCCAGATACTTTCGGACGCAAAGCTGCTCCTGCTTTCCGTGCCGGCCTTCGCGCTAATCGGCTGGCTCGGGGCCAATCGCGTGTTCGCCTCGCAGGAGGCGATGTACCAATCGCTGATCAATTCCGGCGCGAGGGTGCCGGATCAAAAGCCGGTGATGCAGGCAGGCGATCGGGGACCGGCCATTGCGGTGGGGATCGCCGTGGCGTTGATCGCCGGGTTCATCCTATTCGTGGCAATCAACCTCGGGTGAGCCACCTCCCCAACGTGACCGAAGTTGGGCGTAAGGGATTGACGCCGCCGCGGGGCGGACCGATCAAAAAACCCGGTTAATCTTTGTGGGGAAGCGGGCATGCGGTCGATGTGGGGATTTGCGGCGGCCGTGTGCGGCGCGCTTGCTTTGGCGGGTTCGAGCTTAGCCCAAGACGCGCACTCTTCAGGCGTTGCCATTGTCATCCATGCCGGGCGTTTGCTCGCCGACCCGAGCACCGGGCGGGTGCTGAGTGAACAATCGATCCTGGTCGGCGCCGATGGCAAGATCTTGAGCATCGAGGCGGGCTACCTCACGCCCGCCGGCGCCCGCGTGATCGATGAGCGCAACCGCTTCGTGTTGCCCGGCCTCATCGACAGCCACGTCCACCTGACCTCCGAACTCGGCCCCAACCAATTGCTGGACGAAGTGCAGCTTAGTGTGGCGGACGCGGCGCTGCGCGGCGCCGAGAATGCACGCAAGACTTTGATGGCTGGCTTCACCACAGTCGCCGATGTCGGCGGACCGAACGACGCCATTTTTGGTCTGCGCCGCGCCATCGCCGAAAATCGCTTGCCTGGCCCGCGCATTCTCGCCTCCGGTTCCGTCATCAC
>JANNFH010000366.1:0-7430 GCA_031379565.1 Alphaproteobacteria bacterium | reverse complement strand
CGCTTCAGCCGGCGCGGTGATTTTCTGCACTGCGCTGGTATCGCTTGGCGCAATATTGCCGCTCGCCTGGCTGCTGCGGCTGGCGATGCTTCACGCGCCCACGAGCGATCTTTGGCGTCCGCTTGGCAATTCGCTGTTGCTGGCGAGCGCCGGCGCAGTGCTGACATTGGGGTTGGCGCTCGCGATCGCGGGGGCGTCCCGGCGGGCCAATAGCGTCGCCAAGGCAGCCTTGTTTGCGGCTGGTGTCGGTTACGCCGCCCCCGGCGCCGTGATCGCGCTTGGCGCGCTATCGCTGTTTGGTCTGGCGCGCGAAGCTGGCTGGGTTGGCGGCTTTGGCGGCGCGCTTGCGCTCGGCGCTTTGATGTGGACCTACGCGGCGCGCTTTGCCGCCGCCGGCGTGCAGCCGATTGATGCGGGGCTGACGCGGCTGTCGAAGGGCCTTGAATCAGCCGCGCGCACTTTGGGCGCTGGACCGCTGAAGCGTTTGCTGCGCGTCGATCTACCTATCGCCGCGCCCAGCGCAGCGGCGGCGGCACTGATTCTGTTCGTGGAGATACTGAAAGAACTGCCGGCGACGCTAATCCTTCGGCCGTTCAATTTCGACACCCTCGCCGTGAAAGCCTATGCCTACGCCTCCGACGAACGCCTGCTGCAAGCGGCGGCGCCGTCTCTGCTGATTTTTCTGGCTGGCCTGGCGCCCATTCTCTTAATCACCCACGGGCTCGACAAAGCGCGAGCGGGTTCGCGATGAGCGCTTGCACTGTCTCACTGACACGGGTGACGCGCCGCTATGACAACGCGGCGGCGCTTGATGACTTCACACTGAGCGCGCCGCGAGGCGGCGTCCTGGCGCTGCTTGGTCCCTCTGGCTCGGGCAAGAGCACCATTCTTCGCCTCATCGCCGGGCTAGAGCCCGTCGATGGCGGCGAAATCCACTTTGGTGAAGAGCTTGTCTCCGCGCCCGGACGCACGCTGGCCGCGGAGGCCCGCCGGGTCGGCATGGTGTTTCAAGATTATGCGTTGTTTCCGCATCTGAATGTGGCGGCGAATGTCACGTTTGGGCTCGATCATCTGTCCCGCGCCGACCAGGAGAAAGAAGCGCTGCGCTGGTTGAGCCGCATCGGCTTGGGCAAGCGCGCCGGCGCCTATCCACACGAGCTTTCCGGCGGCGAACAGCAGCGTGTGGCTTTGGCGCGCGCGCTGGCGCCAAAACCGCGCGCGGTGTTGCTGGATGAACCTTTTTCCGGGCTCGACCCGGTATTGCGCGCCGAATTGCGCGACGCCACCATGGACGCACTGGGCGAAACCGGCGCAACCATACTCTTCGTGACCCATGATTCCGAAGAAGCGCTGCTGGTGGCGGACCGCTTGGCCATTTTGAAAAATGGGCGATTGCTGCAGGAAGCTGCCCCACGCGAGGTCTACGACCATCCAGCATCGCGCGACGCCGCGGCGGCGCTCGGCCCAGTCAATGTATTTGAAGGATTGGTCGTTGGCGGGCGCATTACCACCCCGTTCGGCGCCGTGGCCGCGCCTGGTTTGGCCGAGGGCGCGCCCGCACACGCCGTGGTGCGCGCTGAAGCCCTTGAACTCGCGCCAGGCGCTGGCGCGCGCTTGATCGATCGCCGCCCGCACGGGGCGCACGATCTGGCGCGGATCGAAGCGCAAGGATTGGTGTGGCGGGCGCTGATCCCCGCGCGGCTCGCCACCGGCGAGATCGTCAGCGTAACGCTTCAGCCCGCGGGCGCGTTCGCGTTCTCGGCCTGAGGCTCGTCCGCCGGCTGCGCATTTTCAGCCGGACGGCGCAAAATCAGCCGCCGACGCTCAAGCCGACGCTGCGCCAGCAGTTTGAGGCGGATGCGCCAAGCTTCCGCTTCCCACGCCAGCTCGCGCGCGGCCGCCGGCTCAATACCGCCCGAACCCGTGAGCGCCTCGCCCAAGCGCTTGAAGCCTTGGCGGGCGAGACCCAGAAACTCCTCGGTGAGATCCTCGTCGCTCTCCAGCACGAAACCAACGTCAGCAAGAACTTGCAACACATCGCCATGCGCGCGGATTTGCGGTTCGGCGAAGGACGAGGCAAATGCCGTCGCCAGTTCCGGCGAAGGCAAGCCAACATAAGCTTCCACCACAGCGCAAGCGCTGGGTTTCAGGCATTTGATCAGCTGATGCGCCAAATGCGGGGGAAAGCCGACATAGGCGAAATCGTCGATGCTCAGCACCCCGTCATAATTCGCAGCCGGCCAGACATGGGCCTCAAGGTCAATGCGGGTGACGCTGACGCGATCCTGCAATTTGGCGGCGCGGACGCCGTACCTCAGCGCTTCAAGCGATTCATCGCGCCATTCGAACACGTCGATTCTGCCGGGATGCGCGCCGGCAATCGCCGCCACCGGCGCAACCAAGCCCGGTCCCAGGACTGCCAAGACGCCCTCTGGGCCGATGCCAATGCGGGCCGGCTCGATTGCGTCGGCGGTATCGTCACCCGGGCGCAACCGTCCTTCGCCCCAAAGTTTGCTCAGCGCAATGAGCCTTGGCGCGAACTCGAACGGGAGTTCATCAAACAATTCATCGTCAGCGCCGCCGGCAGGTGCATTGGCGAGATTGGCCTCAATCGCCGCCATCGCCGCTGCTTCGTCGAATTCAGCGCCTTCCCACCAGGCGCGCATGCGCGCGCCCGTGAGCGCCATGCGACGCTTGTCGAACAGGCCTTTGAGGGCAACCGCCATAACACCGCAAATCTAGCGCAATGGCGTTAACGATTTGCTTGAATCGCCTGCGCCTGCAGCGGCGGGGCGCCGGAGGGAAACGGCGCGCCAGGGTCCTGAAGAAAGCTCAGAATATCCGCATACACCGTTTCGGCCTGCCGGTCGCGCAGCAGCATATGATAGCCGCGTTCGTATTCCGCAGTGCGGGCGCCGGCAGGAAGCGCTGATGCGGCCCGCAGCGCCGAAGCGCGTGGCACCACCTGGTCGCGCGAACCATAGAGAAACGCAATGTCACCCTGGAGCTGCCCCGCCCGCCGCGACGCGCTCTCCATCAGATTGACCAAGCCATAAAGGGCATCAATGCGCGTGCGGAACAACATGTTCGGGTCGCGGCCTATCCGGCGCAGCATCTCAACGTTGTCCGAAACGACGATGCGGCGCGTCACCCCGCGCGGCGGCGTTACCGCCCGCCACGGAAAGGTATGCGCGCCGGTCCACAGCGTCAGCGCATAAGCACTAGGCATGGTCGACCAGCCCCAGACCGCCGGCGCAACCAGGATAATCCGATCCGCGCGCGGCGGCGTGGCTGAGCCGAAGGTAGAAATCACCGTGGCCGCGCCCATCGAATCGCCGACGACCGCTAGCGTGGCATTGGGATGAAGCCGGCGCGCGATATTGATTGCGGTGCGGAGGTCTTCGCTCATCAGTTCGCCGCCGCCCCACACGCCCCGCGCTGGCGAACGGCCGAAACCGCGCGCATCGTAGGCGTAGACAGCAACGCCGCGCTCGGCGAACCAGGGCCCGGCGGGGAAGAACGCTTCGCCATAATCGTTCATACCATGCAGGCCGACGATGACAGCCGATGGTTCCCGCCCATCGGCCGGCAGCCACGCGCTAAGGCCGAGCGCGGCGCCGTCAAAAGAATAAAAGCGATGCGCAACGACATCGAAACGCGGTCCCTCGAACGGCGCAAGTTGCGATTGCGCACGCTGCACACTCGGCACGCACGCCGCGAGCGCGAAGACAAAAACTGTTGATGTCGCGAAATGGATGAAGCCTTCAAGCGCCCCCTCCCCCCTGCGGGGGGAGGGTAGGGAGGGGGGGCGTGCTGGGGGAAATGCGACGACGACGCTTGCGCCACATCCTGCTCGCCCCCTCCCCCTACCCCCTCCCCAAGGGGCGGGGATGCGCCAAGCCGCGAAGAGTTGAGCTATCGCGCCAGCGCCGCGCGCACGCGCGCGCGCAAGTCGGGGACCAATTCCGCCTCGAACCAGGGATTGCGTTTCAGCCATGCGCTATTTCGCCACGAAGGATGCGGCAAAGGCATGACGTTTTCAGGATAGTCACGCCAAGCATGAACGGTTTCCCCCAAGCTCGCTTTCACCGCAGCGCCAAGATGATAACGCTGCGCATAGGCGCCGACGAGTAGCGTCAGACGAATTTTTTTTAGCAAAGGCAGCAGACGCGGGCGCCAGAGCGGCGCGCATTCGCGGCGCGGCGGCAAATCAGCCCCGCCCACCGTTCCGGGATAACAAAACCCCATCGCCGCGACGGCGATATCGCGTTTTCGGTAAAACGCCTCGCGGTCAAGCCCCATCCAGTCACGCAGTCGATCCCCAGAGGGATCGTCCCAAGGCACGCCACTCTCATGCACCCGCCGCCCCGGCGCCTGACCGGCGATCAGGATGCGCGCATCGGGATGCACCCACACCACCGGCCGCGGCTCATGCGGTAGCGCGCAAACACGGCAAGCGCGGATTTCGGCGACCAGCGCGTTCAGGGGTTTCATCGAAACAGCCGCACGTCCACTCCGAGCGACAAGCCCTTCCAGACGCGGTCGCCCGTCACCACCGGCAGGCGCGCGCGCAAGTCCGATGCACAGCCGGTCGCCTGGTGAAAGGTGCGGTTTGCGATGCATCCAAAGCGCCATGGCCTGGTCGGCGGTGGTGCGGTCAATGACAACAATCTGCAACCCCAATATTGAAACCAAAGCGAGCGTTGCCTCCGGCGAACACCCTTCTCTTGGCCACGCGTCACAGCCTCCACCAGGTTCGCCATGCCGAACAACCCGCCACGCGCCAAACGCTGCGCCTCCTCAGCGCCACGCTCGTCGAAGGCGATCGCCAATAGGACAGAAGTATCGACGACGGACGTCAATCTTCACCGCGGCGTCGCGCGAGCAATTGGTCAACATCGTCCGCATTCATTGTCCAGGCGTCGATGCGGGCGTTTAGGTCAGCGTATTCATCCGCGCTGATCTCATCCCCTTCGAAGGCGGCCTCAACGCGTCGCTGCGCGATCAGCCGATCGACCTCGGACTGACCGCGCGGGCTCTTGCCCCAAGCGCCAATGGCGCTTGGCAGGCTCGTTTCGTCGCGAAACGGTTGGCGCTCTTCGGCCACGCCGGCCGGCCTTCGCTCCGCGACCGCCGCCGCCGCCAGCAGTGCACGCACCTCGGCCTCGACGCTGCGCGCATTCTCCGCCGCCCGCAGCCGCAAGGCGCGGTGAACCTGCTCGGGCAGGTTGCGGATGGTGAGAGTGGCCATAGCGCATTTTGCATCCCGCTTGCCGTCAATGCCAGCCATCCCCCCGCTTCGGGGCTGGCCAGGTGCGAACGCACAGGCCGCCCGAAACGCGCTCAGTGAGTTTGGGCAGCGATGAGTTTTGTGTTTTCATGCGCGAGCGCGCCGCCACGCGTTGGCGAGTCGCGCGTGTCGTCTAAGAGCCCCAGGCGGCGCGTCTTCAATCGACGCCGAACTGAATCGTTGAATCGATCTCTCATCGCGACCCCAGCTGTCCGGCGGCAACGGCAATCCCATTTCACCCATATTCTGCTCAAACTGGCGACGCCATTTTTCCGTATCGACGCCGAGTTCAGCGAGGCTCGCCGATTGCATCTTCTCCAGCACGGTATCGCGAATGTGCCGAAACACAGCGGAGTGTCGAGTGATGATGAACAAATTCGCCTGCAGGATGGCCTGAAAGTCCTCCCTGCCGACGCCATCGCGGAGAAAATCGCTCCAAGAGTCGGCCGGGCGGTTTTTGGCGGTGTTCAGAATGGCGTTCATAAATCGGACAAATTCGTATCGGCGGGCCGGCAGGCTCGCATTGACCTTCACTTTAGATTGACCGTCGTCGAACATGAACTTTTCAGGCACGCCACATTTCGAAAGCACGCGCGCAACAACGTCCTCGCGCTGATAATATACAAGGTCGATGTGATCGATCAGATCTCGCGTCCTGCGAAGAATAAGGGAGAAGTCGCCGTCGATGTGACGGGAGAAGTCGGGTCGAGATTTTTGAGGTAGCCAGGGAATATCTGCGAGTCGCCGCACAAAATGTTCGATTGATAACGCGAACGCATGAAGCCGTTCCAGTGGCGCAGGCAAAGCACTATGTGGGTCTCAAATCCACCGAAGCATTCGAGCAAGAGCCGCCACTCCTCTCGCGTCGCGCCCGACAATGCTTCGCCGGAAACGACCATCGAATGATACGGGCCGGACGCGAACGCAGAGGTGACACCACGCCAATAAGCGCGTCGCCGCTCAACTCCGCCAGGCGTGCGAAACAAAAGCATTGGCCCATGCTGTACGCCTCCAAAGAGTTTGGAAAAATTCTCCGGCATGTCTGGGTAAAAAACGCCCCCGTCGGCGAGGCGCGCCCGATGGTTCGCAAGCAACCTCTGCACGGCGGTCGTGCCGGTCTTGTAATGGCCGGCGTGAATGTAAATTGTTTTCACGTTGGCCCTGCTCCCAGGTGCACGTTTGTCGCCGCCACACCCATCACACGCCCCCCGCCAAGCTCGCCGTTAACATGAACGCCTGCGTGTTATCCGCCCTGCTTCATCATCTCGCGTGCAATCACCAGGCGCTGAATTTCGCTGGACCCTTCATAAATGCGGAACAGACGCACGTCGCGGTAAAAGCGCTCGATGCCGTGGTCGGCGACGTAGCCCGCGCCGCCGAAAATTTGCACCGCGCGGTCCGCCACGCGGCCGACCATTTCCGAGGCAAACAATTTGGCGCAGGCTGCGTCCATGGTGACGTTCTCGCCGCTATCGCGCTTACGCGCGGCTTCGACAATCATGGCGCGCGCCGCGTTGGCTTCGGCTCGGCTGTCCGCCAGCATGGCCTGGATCATCTGAAAACTGCCAATCGCCTGGCCGAATTGCTTGCGGCTTGCGGCATAGGCGACGCTCTCTTCAATTAGGCGCTCGGCGACGCCCACGCACACTGAGGCGATGTGCAGGCGCCCTCGGTCGAGCACCTGCATAGCGATGCGGAAGCCATGGCCTTCTTCACCCAAGCGGTTTTCCGCCGGTACGCGCACGGCGTCGAAATGCACGTCGCAAATGTGCGCACCCTGCTGGCCCATCTTTTTTTCCGGCTTGCCGACCGACACGCCGTCAAGATCGCGCGGGACGAGGAAAGCGGAGACGCCGGCGCCGCCTTTCACGTTCGCGTCGGTGCGGGCCATTACCGTGAACAGCGAGGCGCGGTTGGCGTTGGTGATGTAGCGCTTCGAGCCGGTGAGCACGTAATGATCGCCGTGGCGCTCGGCCTTGGTGCGCACCGAACCTGAGTCCGAACCCGCCTCCGCTTCCGTGAGCGCGAACGAAGTCACCACTTCGCCGGCGGCGATGCCTGGCAGCCAGCGCTGCTTCTGCGGGTCGGTCCCGAACATCACGAGGCCCTGGCTGCCGATGCCAACATTGGTGCCAAAGGC
>JANNFH010000346.1:0-2255 GCA_031379565.1 Alphaproteobacteria bacterium | reverse complement strand
GCAACACGTATCTTGGATCGAGGTCGTGGAGCGAAGCCCGTGATGAGACGATATCGCCGCCTTTCCCCAGCTCAGAGCACGCCAAGACGGGGGCCGGCTATTTTGCAGCCCGCCGCTTTGATCGCCCCGCACCGGGGGCGCGGCTGCACATGGTCTCATTGTCAGGCGCCATTGAATCGCCCCCCGACATCCCATCAAGCTACGATATGTTGCTGCGCGCGACCCGCGCGATCACGCGCCGCGCCGATGACGTAAAGCAAGCCTTTCAACGCATGGTGTTCAACGTACTTGCACACAATCGCGACGACCACACGCGCCAGCACGCCTATCTGATGGACCGCCATGGCGATTGGCGCCTCGCCCCCGCCTACGACCTCACCTTCGCCCAGGGACCGGGCGGCGGGCACTATCTCGACATTGAAGGCGAAGGGCGCACACCCACCCGCGCCCATGTCGAAGCGCTGGGCAAGAAGCATGGCTTAAACCTTCGCGACATCGGGCGCGCCATCGAAACTGTGCGGTCAGCAATCGCCGATTGGCGCCGTTTTGCCAGCGCAGCAGGCGTCACCCGCGGCTCGGCGCACTTGGCGGAGACCGCCATCGCCCGTGTCTGGACCACCTTCTAGGCGCTCGCGTTGGCGCTTGCGGTCTTTGTCCATATAGAGCGGCCCAGTTCCTGCTCCGCACGCCTCGCCCATGCCGTCGCCATAAGCGCCTGGCCGTCGCCGCCGGCAAGGAGTGGAGGTTAGTTGTGCGCCCCGCGCGTTCCGCGCGGATTGGGCTCTCCTCGCTTGGCGACCGCGCCGCGCTGTGAAGAATGCATGGAGCGCGTCGCGACCTTTTTGGGCGCTCGATCCTTGCCGCCGCGCCCAGCGGGCCCCGCTGCGCGTAGATGAACATCTGCCCTACCCGGCAATATCGGACCGAACGCAGACGTGCGCGCGCACGGGCACAACAGGAAACTATCCGCCAATTCTGATGAAAAACTCGCGGTGGCATTCTCCGACGTCCGGTGACGCGTTAATCTTTCAAGCCTTCGGCAATCGAGCGCTGCGTACGCCCATGGCTTCAGGCTTTCACCGCGCTGGTCATGCGGTCTGCGCCGCCGGCGCCGGTGCGTTGAAGACGAGCTTGGCCAACTTGCGCAAGTTTTGTGCGGCGGCGGCGAGTGTGAATTCGTCATGCGCGCCGGTACGGTCCACGCAGCCTCAAGCGGTCGAGCTTCAAGATGGGTTGCAGAAGGGCAAACAGCATCTCGACTTTTTTTCGGTCGCGGCGTGATTGGGCAAATTCAAGCGTGGCGTTGATCCCGCGAGCTTCCTCACGCGCGGCTTCATGGACGCTGCGAATCACTTTGCGCATCGGTTGGGTCGGACAGCATTGCTGCTTGAGAGGGCAGGCGGCGGGGGAGCCAGCGTAGGCGCCGCCGAGGCCGCCTGGTTCGACGCTGTCCATGATGGCAAGCACGGCCAACAACACCCGACAAAGGAAACCTCCCGCAAGAGCTTTAGCCATGGTCACAATATCTGGACGCACTTCGTAGTGCTCGATAGCGAACGTCTTCCCGGTTCGACCGAAGCCCGATTGCACATCGTCGGCGATCAACAATATCCCGTTCTCGTCACATATGGCCCGCAACGCGTTCATGAGATTGGGCGACCCGACATGAAAGCCGCCGTCGCCTTGCACCGGTTCGACAATGACGGCCGCTACCGCCTTTGGATCGACGTCGCTGCGGAAAAGATGTTGGAGTGCGTTGAGGCATACCGCTTCACCCACACTATAGCGGGTCGCGGGAAACGGCAGATGATCTACGCCGCCCGGCATCGGCCCGAATTGCTGTTTGGACGGCGTCGCTATTCCAGTCACGCCAGCGCAACATGGTGCGGCCGTGAAAGCCGTCCGAGAACGCGATGACATTAGCGCGCTTGGTGGAGGCGCGTGCTATTTTCTCAGCATTCTCGACCGCCTCAGCCTCGGTTGTAAACAAGATCGATTTGGCCGGGCCCGACACAGGCGCGATGTGGTTCAGCGCTTAGGCCAGCACAATATGGGGCTCGTAGGCCGTCACCTGAAACGCGGCATGCGTCAGCTTGTCGACTTGCGCCTGCGCTGCGGCGATTACCTTGGGGTGGAGATGGCCCGTGTTGAGTGCGGCGATGCCGGCGGGGAAATCGATATAGGATTCGCCCTCCACTTCCCAAAGCAAGGCTTTCCGAGCGTGATCTACGACGATCGGCGCCGCGGTCGCGTCA
>JANNFH010000345.1:0-2785 GCA_031379565.1 Alphaproteobacteria bacterium | reverse complement strand
CCGAGGTCTCGAACAGAGCCACGGCCTGGCGCTTGAACTCCGGCGTGAATATCCGCCGCTTCCGTTTGGTCGCCTTCACTGAACACCCCTTCAAGCCCTTCCGAGCCTAACATGGGCGTCCACTAAATCGGGGGAGGATCAGACAGAACACGCATTGAGGGTCAAGCGCAGCGATCCCTTTGGCCATATCCGGCCCCGGCCACATCGTGGCAAATGTCTGAGAGTTGCCAGGGGGTTCTCTCCGAGGTAAACGCCCCGCTCTCCGCGAGAACCCCATGCCCTCCTCACCCGCCACCGAAGCGCAACGTCGCCGCACGTTCGCGATCATCTCTCACCCTGATGCGGGCAAGACCACGCTAACGGAATCGCTGCTGCTTGCGGGCGGGGCGATCCATTTGGCCGGACAAGTGCGCGCCCGCGGTGAAAGCCGGCGCACGCGCTCGGACTGGATGAAGATTGAGCGCGAACGCGGCATTTCGGTGTCGGCGTCGGTGATGACGTTTGAGCACGACGGGCTGGTTTTTAATTTGCTCGATACGCCTGGCCACGAAGATTTTTCGGAAGATACCTATCGCACGCTGACGGCGGCGGATTCCGCGGTGATGGTGCTCGACGCCGCCAAAGGCATCGAGCCCCAGACGCTCAAACTGTTCGAGGTGTGCCGGCTGCGCGACATCCCGATTACAACTTTCATCAATAAAATGGACCGTGAAGCACGCGATCCGTTCGCCCTGCTTGATGAAGTTCACGACAAGCTCGCCATGGATACCGCGCCGATGTTCTGGCCCGCTGGTTCGGGCCAACGTTTCGCCGGCATGGTCGATCTGGCGAGTGACGAATTTGTGCCGTTCCGCCGCTTGGAGGCAGGCGAGCAAGGCTTCGGCATCGCCGCGCGGCAAAAGCGCGGCGATGCCGGCTTCATGGCCGACATGAGCGAATATCTCCGCGCCGAGACGGAGGAAACCGCGGCGTTGGCGCGGGGCGGCCTGCCGCACTTCGATCTTGCATCGTTTCTCGAAGGGCATTTGACGCCGGTCTATTTCGGTTCGGCGCTGCGCCGCTATGGTGTGCTCGAATTGCTGGCGGGCCTCGCAAAGCACGCCCCGAGCCCACGGCCCCAGCCGGCGGCGACGAAAGCTGGCGAAGGCGCGATCACGCCCGACCGCGATGAGGTGACCGGATTCGTGTTCAAGATTCAGGCGAACATGGACCCCAAGCACCGTGACCGCGTGGGATTTTTTCGGATTTGCTCAGGCCGCTTTGCACGCGGGATGACGTTGAAAACCGCCGCCGGAAAATCGCTCAATGTCCACAATCCACTGATGTTCCTGGCTCAGGATCGCGCCATCACCGATGAGGCTTTTCCGGGCGATGTGATTGGCATTCCGAGCCACGGCGGCCTGCGTGTGGGCGATTCCTTGTCGGAAGGCGGCGACGTGGCGTTCCGCGGCTTTCCGAATTTCGCGCCAGAAATCCTCAAGCGCGTGCGCGTGCGCGATCCCTTGAAGCAGAAGCACTTGCGCAAGGCGCTCGATGCGCTGGCGGAAGAGGGCGTGAGCCAAGTGTTCCGTCCCGCGATCGGCGCCGATATGGTCGTCGGCGCGGTAGGGCCGCTGCAATTCGACGTGCTGGAAGAACGGATCAAGGCCGAGTACGCGTTGGAGGTGATGTTCGAGCCATCACCCTATCAAGCGGCGCGCTGGATCAGCGCTGAACATCGCGCCGATCTCGAAGCATTCGAGGAAAAATATCGCGGGCAGATGGCGCACGACGTCGATGGCGCGCCGGTGTTCCTAGGTAAGAGCGCCTGGGAAATCGGCTATGTGCAGGACAAAAATCCGAAGATAAAATTCTCCGCCGCGAAAGAGCGCGTGGGCTAAGCGGCGTTGCGGTCGGTCTCGGCGGCCTTGCGCACCTTGAAGAAGCGGATGGCGCGCTGCGCGGCCTCGATCGGCACGGAATTGTACATCCGCCCGAACTCCTCAGCCCTTTCCATGGCGCCGTCGCCGCCGCAGGTGAGCACGGCGAGGGTGACGAACAACGGACGCTCGACGTTGGCGGCGCGGCAGATCATGGCCAAGCCGTCAATGTCTTGCCGTTCGACCAGGTCGGCGGCGGTTTCGTGGTCGATATTGGTGAGTTCAGCCAACCCAAACAGAAAGTGCGCACGCTTGGCTTCGCGGTAGAGCGACACCAGCAGGCGGGCGCTGAGCTCGCCGCTATTCTTCTTGGCCTGAATAAATTGCATCGCCTTCTTGGCTTCGGCGTTCATCTCGTCCGCCGATTTGTTCAAGCGACCGCGGGTTTTTGATAGCGCTGCTTCGAGGGTTTTGGGGTCGACATTGGCGTTGCGTTCAAGGATTTGATCGCGCAGGCGCGTTTCAACCTGGAAGTACATTTCGTTGAGGAGATCGAGAGGCAAATCGCGGCGCAAGACAACGCCTTCGTGCAGCAGCGCATTGCGGCGCGCGCGATCGACGGTTGCTTCCATGATCGAGCGCGTCAATCTGGCGCCGTCGTTGCGAATGAGCGCATCCAAAGCGTAATCGTCGCCGAAGCGGACGATGGCCTCTGACACCGTTTCACTGACATTTTCGCGTTGGGCCACGGCCTTGATGTGCGCCTGGCTTTGGTAATTAACGATTTGCAAAAGGGTCTGATCGTCGAAAACGGGCGAACGCTGCAGCACCGGGCCCGCGATCGGGTAAGCGTGGTTGGCGAGATCGCGCATCAGGCCGATCGGAGCGTCGGGCGCGTCGGCGAACACTTCGGCCAGTTCGGCCAG
>JANNFH010000324.1:0-4122 GCA_031379565.1 Alphaproteobacteria bacterium | reverse complement strand
GCGCCCTTGCTCGATTGCGCGGCGGGCAAAATCGGAGCGCCATTGGTCGAATTCAGGTGTCCCAGAGCTGGCGAAAGCCGGCGGTGTCACCGGCGCCTGCGCCCGCACCGGATTGGGCCCGCAGGCGATGGCGAACATGGCCAACGCGAAAACAAACAAGGCCCGCGTCATCTGCTTCCCCATTTCCAAGCTACGACGCCCTAACCTGGGTCGGCGGCGCCATCAACATGCCCCCGCAAAGGCCATGCCCCGAGTTGACTTCGGGCCAACCCGCCTCTATCCACGCCGCTTCCAATTTCCCGCCCCGGAACACGCGGTCATGAAAGTCAAATCGTCCCTCCGATCCCTGAAAGCCCGCCACCGGGCGTGCCGGGTCGTGCGCCGCAAAGGCCGGGTCTATGTGATCAACAAGGTTGATCCGCGCTATAAAGCCAAACAGGGCTGAAATTAGGCCCCCCTAGGCATTTCCCAGCACCCTCGATTCAGTCAGGCGGACTGGGGAAATGCTCAGATTCAACAATTTAGACCGCTTCCTGACCGAAAAACCGCACACACTTTTTCGGGAAGCGGTCTAAGGCGCCTTTGGCGCCGACAGCGCTCGCGGAGATGGCGCGTTTCGGGTACAGTCCGCGCGATTCAAATGCTCTTCCGCCGCGCTTTCGCATCGTTTCTGGTGGCCCTCGCTGTTGGCGCGTGCGCCGGCCCGCCAGCGGCGGGCGTTCCGGCTGATCCGGAATTGGACGCGCTATTCACCCAACTGGGGGCGGCTACGGACGATTCTGGCGCGCAAACGCTTGAATCCCAGATTTGGGCGCATTGGGCCGACAGCGGCTCTCCCACCGTGAACGTCTTGCTGGAGCGCGCCACCGCGGCGGAGAACGCCGGCGATTCCGAGCTGGCGGTCCGCTTCCTCGATCAGGCCAGCGATTTGGCCCCAGATTATGCCGAACCCTGGAACCGCCGCGCCAGCCTCGCCTACAAAGCGGAGGATTATCGCGGCGCCATCAGCGCCATCCAGGAAACGCTGAAGCGCGAGCCTCGCCATTTCGGGGCCCTGGCAGGACTTGGCCTCATCTACGAAGAACTCGGCCAGGACCGCGCCGCGCTCGAAGCCTTCCGCGCAGCCCTCGCCATCCATCCGCACTACGAATCGGCCCGCCGCGGCGCAGCAAGGCTCGAACCGCGCGTTGACGGCCGCGACGCATGATGGCGTGGCTCGCGGGCGCCGTTCTGGCGGCGCTCGCGCTGGCGGCGATTTTGCTCCGGCACGCCCGCGCCTACACCGATCAGGTCGAGCGCATTTGGCCAGCGACAGGCCGCTTCATCGACGCCGGTGGCGAACGCATCCACATCACAGAGACCGGCCCCCCGACGGCGCCGCGCCTGCTGTTGATACACGGCGCCAGCGCCAATCTGCGCGAGCTCTGGGGCGCGCTTGCCGCCACCCTTGGCGCTGAGCACTGCGTCGTCGCTTATGATCGACCGGGCTACGGGCACTCAAGCCGGACCATGCGCGGCGCTGAAAAACTGTCCTTGCAGGCGCGCGTCGCCGCGGACGCGCTGCGCGCGAGCGGCGAGGGGCCGGCGATCATCGTCGCCCATTCGTTTGGCGCCGCAGTGGCGCTGCGGCTGGCGCTCGATGCGCCGGCCCTGGTCGCTGGTCTGGTTCTGATCGGCCCGGCCAGCCATCCTTATCCCGGACCGAATGCGTGGTGGGCGCGGCTGGCGACGGCGCCGCTGATCGGCAATCTGTTTTGCGCATTCGTCATTCCGTGGATGGGACCGATCGCCGGCCGCGCCGGAATCGCCAACAATTTCGCGCCGAGTTCCGCGCCCGCGGGCTATTATGACGACGCCGGCGTCGGCCTCATCTTCCGCCCCGCCGCGTTCAGAGCCAGCGCGCGGGACGTCTGCGCGAGCAATGCGGAATTCAGCGCCCAGGCGCCGCGTTATCCCGAGATATTCGCACCCGCGGTGATCGTCACCGGCGATGTGGATAAAGTGGTCAGCCCAAAGCGGCACGCGCGCGCGCTGGCCCGTGATTTGCCGGCGGCGGAATTGGTAATCGCGCCGAACGCGGGGCACATGCCCCATCGTCTACGCCCCGATCTGGTGTTTGCGGCCATTGCCCGTGTCAATTCCATGGCGAGCGCGCATCCACAGAGCTAGCCTCGCCTCAACGATTCGATTCTCAAAACGGGGACGTCATGGCTGACTTCGGCGGTACAAACACGGAAACGATGACCGCGCCGCAAGCGCTGACTCAAACGACCAAGGAAAAACTCAAGCAATTCGTCGCCCGCATCGAGAAGCTCGAAGAAGAGAAAAAATCGATCGCCGACGACATCAAGGAAACCTACGCCGAAGCGAAAACGCTGGGCTTCGACGCCAAAGTGCTGCGCATGGTGGTGCGCCTGCGCAAGCAGGACCGCCAAGAGCGCGAAGAGCAAGAGCAAGTGCTTGAACTCTACCTTCACGCGCTCGGCGAGATTTAAGCGCGCCTCCGTCATTCCGGGGCGACCGAAGGTCGAACCCGGAACCCAGGGCAAACGCACCGCCCTGTCATCCCTGGATTCCGGATCGTGCTTCGCGCATCCGAAATGACTGTGTATGGATACTGGCGGGAGGCGCCATGCCCCGCGAAGTCGATCCCAAACGCACCCGCAAGGCGCTCGCGCTCGTGCGCAAGCTGGCCGATGCGGGCGCGCGCGCCGAAACGGTGGACCCTGAAACCGGCGAGCTCAAACCGGTTGGAGACACCGTCGATTATTCAGGCTGGGAAAAAGATTTCCTCGGCGAGGTCGGGACCCGGCTCGAGAAATACGGCTCCGCCTTCCACAACCTCTCCAAGGGCCGCAAGGACGAAGCCCTCTCCATGCTGCAAACCGTGAAGCTGAAAGAGATCGCCGCAAAGGCTCGCGGCAAAAAGCGCAAGGGGCTGACGACGAAGAGGCCGCTTGGGTGGAAGCGGCGGACGCCAGGGGTGGACTAATTACCCCTCCGCCACAGCCCGTTCTTCCAGCCCGTATTCGCGCAGTTTGCGATAGAGCGTGCTGCGCCCAATCCCCAGGCGGCGGGCGACTTCCGACATATGGCCGGCATAATGGTCAATGGCGAGTTCGATCAAATCGCGTTCGATCTGTTCAAGCTGACGCAAATGGCCTTCGCCGTCGAACACCGCGACCGGCGCGGGTGAAACACCAGAGGCGGCCGCGACTGCGGCGCTGAAAGCAACATGGGCCTGCGCCAGATGATCGTTCGCCGGCGTCGGCAGAGCTACGCTATATGCGTCGTTAGCGGCGGCGAGCGGCTTCATGCCCGAGATTTGCGGAAAATCTTCCGGCTGCAGCAAATCGCCGTCGCACAAGATCACGGCGCGAAACACGGCGTTCTCCAGTTGGCGCACGTTGCCAGGCCAATCGAAGCCCAGCAGCATCGACATGGCGGCCTCCGAGGCGCCGCGGACGCTGCGGCCTTCTTCAGCGTTGAACCGAGCGACGAAGCGGGCGACCAGCGCGGGCACATCTTCGCGCCGCTGGCGCAGCGGCGGCGCCTCAATCGGAAACACATTCAAACGATAGAACAAATCTTCGCGAAACTTGCCATCGATGACGAGCCTGGCGAGGTCCTTGTTGGTGGCGCTGATAATGCGTACATCGACCTTCACCGGGCGCTTGGCGCCAACGGGATCGACTTCGCCTTCCTGCAATACGCGCAGCAATTTCACTTGTGCGTCGAGCGGTAATTCGCCGACTTCATCGAGAAACAGCGTGCCGCCATTGGCTTCAACAAATTTACCCGCATGATTATCCGTCGCGCCGGTGAACGACCCTTTCGCATGGCCGAACAGGATCGATTCCACCAAGTTTTCCGGAATCGCGCCGCAATTGACGGTAACGAACGGGCGCCCCGCCCGTTCGCTGGCGCCTTGGATCGCGCGGGCCAGCAATTCCTTGCCGACGCCGCTTTCACCGGTGATCAGCTCCGGAATGTTCGACGCCGCGGCGCGCCGGCCCATACGCACCACCGGCCCCATCACCGGGGCGGCGGCCACCATGTCATCGAAACTCAGTTGCCCCGCGGCCTTCTTCTTCAAACGGCCGACTTCGGTTTTCAAATTCG
>JANNFH010000316.1:0-7126 GCA_031379565.1 Alphaproteobacteria bacterium | reverse complement strand
CGCCCTTGCTCCCCCAGACCCTTTAGGCTATCAGCCCCGCTTCCTTCCGTCCCCGACCAGGATTTCACGGCCATGAAAGCCGACGCCCATCCCGATTACCACTTCATCACCGTCCAGATGACGGATGGGTCCACCTATAAGACCCGGTCGACCTATGGCGAAGAGGGCGCAACCCTGGCGCTCGAAATCGATTCCAAGACCCACCCGGCCTGGACCGGCGGCGCCCAGCACCTGCTCGACCGCGGCGGCCGCGTCTCCCGCTTCAACGACAAGTTCGGCGGCTTCATCAAGAAGAAGGAAGGCTGAGACGCCTTCCTTTTGCTCTCCCGTTCACGGGGGAGCTGCCAGGGCGCGCAGCGGCCTGACTGGGGGAAGCGCCCCCTTCGACCGCGCCTACGGCGCGGCTACTTCCCCGCTTGCGGGGGAAGAAATTTGCCCACCCGATCAGATCACGACAAAATCCGCCGCCGTGAGCGCCAGCCCCGGCGTGAGCGTAGCGAAGTGGATCGCCGCCCCAGCGCCATTGCCGTCGGCGTCGAAATAGAGCCTGCCGTTGGCGCTGTCGTAGACGATGCGATCGGTGGAATCGTGCGCGGCGGCGCCGATGTAGAACTTGCTCGCCGCCAGCACGCCGGTCGCGCCGCCGAGCCCTACAAACACGCCATTCTCGAGCTTGATGGTGTCATCCGGCACGCTGAAATCGGTGAGGGTGTCACGATTGGCGGCGATCAAAGCGGCGTTGAAGATGAAAGTGTCGCTGCCGGCGCCGCCGGTGAGCGTGTCGGCGCCCGCCCCGCCGTTCAGGCTGTCGTTGCCATTCATGCCGTTCAGCGTATTGGCCTTGATATTGCCAGTGATGGCGTTGGCCAGCGAGTTGCCCGTGCCGCCAATGGCGGCGTTGCCGATGAGGGTGAGGTTTTCCAGGAAATTGCCGAGCGTGCGGGTGATCGAGGACTTTACCAGATCGGCGCCGCCGCCGGCGGCGAGTTCGGTGGTGAGGTCGCCGGCATTGTTCACATAATAGGTGTCGTTGCCGCCGTTGCCGATCATGTTGTCGATGCCGATTCCGCCGTTCAGCGTGTCGTTGCCAGCGCCGCCGATCAGCTTGTTGGCGCCGCCATCGCCTGTGAGCGAGTCGTCGAACGCCGACCCAGTCAGGTTTTCGATGTTAGTTAAGCCGTCTCCGTTGGCCTCGCCGGCCGAGCCGGTCGCGGTCGAGAGGTTCACGATCACCCGCACCGTAGCGTTGACGTAGGATGCAGTGTCGATGCCGTCGCCGCCGTCGAGATTATCGGCGCCGAGGCCGCCAATCAATGTGTCGTTGCCTGCATTGCCGAGCAGGAAATCGGCGCCGCCAACGCCCGACAGGGTGTCGCCGATGTTGTCGGTGTTGCCTTGAATGGTGTTGGCGCCGCCGTTGCCTGTGGCCACGTGCGCGCCTCCGAACAAAGCCATGCTTTCGAGATTGGCGGCCATCACATAATTGTTGGCCTGTACCGCCGCATAATCCGTGCCGGTGTCGCCAACAAGTTCGTGGATGATGTCGCCGAGTTCGTAGATATTGTAGACGTCCCCGCCATTGCCGCCGTACAAATGGTCAGTCGCGCCATCGGCGGTATTGGTGCTGCCATAAAGGTGGTCGGCCAGATTGCCGCCGTGCAGCGTGTCGGCGCCCCCTAAACCTTGCAATGTCGAGGCGATCGTCGCTTTCGTCGTCAGCACATTCCCGCCGCTGTCGCCCGTAAGCCCGACGGCGTCGTCCGCGCCGAAGTTGAGAAAGATTCGCGTGGAAATGTCGAGACTACCGCTGATGTCAGTGATGCTAAGAAGGTTAGCGATGCCGGCTTTGAAGCCAATTAGCGCCGGATTGATCGAGCTGAACTGGGCGCCCGTAAGCGTGCCGCTGACCGAAGTGCATCCGGGATCCGTAGTGCCAAAAGCGATGTTTTCAATATTGACGAAGGCCGCGTTGGTCACGTTGATGCTGACCGCCCCGGCGCTCGCGCCGGTGAACACCAGTGAATCGCCGATGGTCTCGCCGCCGGAGCCGCCATCATAGAAATCCCCGGACTCAGCACCTTCGGCGAAGGCGAGAATATCGTCGCCGCTGCCGCCATCGAGGGAATCGGCGCCAGCGCCGCCGCCAAGGATGTCATTGTCCGCTCCGCCAGTGATCGTGTCATTGCCGCCATAGCCGATCAGCGTGTCTTGGCCGGTTGAGCCAGTCAGCGTATCGACGCCGCCGAAGATCGCGGCGGCGAAGGCGGCGTCGCCGGCGGCGTGATTGGCATTGACGACAGCATCATGCAAATCGTCTGCGTTGAGGGCGCCGGATATGGTCCACGTCGCTGTTTGCACAAACGACGCCCCGTTCCACTCGTAAACGTCGATGCTGGTGATCGTGCCTGTGGTGGAAAAGTTGCTGTCAAATGCGCCGAGTCCCGTGCCGTGAAACACGATGCGCGTGTCGGTAGCGAGTTCAATGCCGAAATCCGTCGCGGTGGGCGAGCCGAATGGAGTCCAGGTCGCCAGTTCAAAAACGTCGGCGATCTCGTTTGTGGCCCCAACAGCGGTCGCGGTGAGTGTCGTCATATGCGCATCTCCTAGAGCTCGCTGTCAGCGGCCCTGCGCCTGGAAACAGGCCCACCACCCCCCCACCTGAGGCGAAACTAGAGGCACAAGGCACGCTTGGGAAGGACGCCGAGCCTTGCCGGGCCGTCGAGCTGTCGAAATATCAGCGCTGAAACGCGGCCTGCAATTTCGCCTGCTGGTCCGACACCGGATTGGCCGAAGCCTCGTCGCTTGCATCGTACATGGTTTCGTCGAGCCGCCGGACGCGCTCATAGATCGCCGCGCCGCGGATAATCAGCGTCTTCAGCGCTTCAGGTAAATCTTCCGCACCGGCGAAGGAGGGCGCGGACGGGGCTTCGCGCGAGATCAACCGGTATTTTTCGCTGGCCGCCTCGATGATCTGGATTTCGCCGTCGCGCACCGCGCGCTGCACCAGAAGCCAGGACGCCACCTGCATCAGCTTGGTCGTCAGCCGCATGCTCTCGCCGGCATAGGCCAAGGCGGCCGCACGGGAGAGACGCTTCGAGGCGGCGCGGCCGGGGCCGTCGAGATAGGCCGCGGTTTCCTCAACCAGGCCCATGCCCTCCTTGAAGG
The DNA here is from genome assembly GCA_031379565.1 of Alphaproteobacteria bacterium. Lineage (GTDB taxonomy): Bacteria > Pseudomonadota > Alphaproteobacteria > Caulobacterales > Aquidulcibacteraceae > Vitreimonas. The sequence continues at coordinate 3,961 of JANNFH010000316.1, read as the reverse complement.
CGCGATCGAATAGCTCCGATCGGGCGAAATCCATCGCCCGCGAAGCGTCGATCTTGCGCGCTGGAGGGGTTTGCTGCGTCGTTTCGGTCATGGGCCCTTAGGTTCGCAAGAGGCGGGCCGCGGCCCCATTAATGACTAAGAATGCCGCGCGCCGAACACTGAATCCGCCGCCGCGCGCTGGGCGCGTTTGGCCTGAATGGCGCGCTCGCACTGGGCGATCTCACCTTGCAGACGCTCGATCCGATCCTCCAGCTCCGTGATCGAAGCGTTCTCTAGCTGGGCTTGCAGCGATAAGGGCTTTTTCACCGGCGGCGCGAACGGATCGTCTTCAATCATGGCCAGACCTCCCCCGCCACTCTAGCTTAAAACTGGCCGCGGTTTAAGGCTAACGAGCAAGACGGACGCGAAAATGCGAAAAATAATTCACGGCGCTGACACGCCCTTGCATGTGGCGGTGGTTTCCCCGCCGGCCCCCGGCCCCGGCGAAATCCTGATCCGCGTCGCCGCGGCTGGCATTAACCGGCCCGACCTGATGCAACGCGCGGGGTTCTATCCGCCCCCGCCCGGCGCGCCGGAAACGCTGGGCCTCGAAGTCGCGGGCGAAGTCGCGGCCGTCGGCGCGGGCGTCTCGCGTTGGCATGAGGGCGACAAGGTTTGCGCCTTGCTCGTCGGCGGAGGCTATGCCGATTACGCGCTGGCGCACGAGGGCGCGGCACTGCCGGTCCCGCCCGGCCTCAGCATGATCGAAGCGGCGGCGCTGCCCGAAACCGTCTTTACCGTCTTGGCCAATGTGTTCGAAGCCGGCGCGCTCCAGGCGGGCGAAACCTTGCTCGTTCACGGCGGCGCCTCGGGCATCGGCACGATGGCGATCCAAATGGCGCGCGCCCACGGCGCACGCGTGTTCGCCACGGCCGGCGACAGCGCTAAATGCAAGCTCTGCGAAAAGCTGGGCACCGAGCGGGCGATTAATTATCGCGAGGAGGATTTCGAAACCGTGGTGCGCGATGCCGGCGGCGCCGATGTCGTGCTCGACATGGTCGGCGGCCCGTATGTGCAGAAGAACCTCAACCTGCTCAACGATCGCGGCCGCTGCGTCATGATCGCTTTCCAGCAAGGGCCGCAAGCTGAAGTGAATCTGATGCGGCTGATGCTGAAGCGCCTGACGCTCACCGGCTCAACGCTGCGCTCGCGTCCTAGGGAAGAAAAAGCCCGCATCGCCCGCGAAGTCGAGCGCGTGGTCTGGCCCTGGATCAAGGCGGGCAAGATAAAGCCAGTAATCGATAGCAGCTTCCCCCTCGCCGACGCCGAAGCCGCCCACGCGCGCCTGCAAAGCGGCGCCCATGCGGGAAAGGTAGTGCTGGTGATGTGAGGCAGGGGACGGCCGGTTGGGGGCGCACAACCCACCTTCCCTTTCCGCGCCGACAGGTTTATACCGCCGCCAACTGACCCGTGGCCCGCGCCCGGTCAGCCCGTTGCTCCATCTGGCCCCCGCGCCTGGCGACGACGCTGGGCGCGTTTGCGTATTTGGAGCCCTGATATGACGTCCATCGTGCTGATGCCGAAAGCCACCGCGGTGTGGCTGATCGAGCAGACTGCGCTCACGTTCGACCAAGTGGCCGATTTCTGCGGTCTTCATCCGCTCGAAGTCCAGGGCATCGCCAATGACGACGTGGCCAAGGGCATTCGCGGCGTCGATCCGATCGCCGGAGGTTTTCTCTCGCGCGAGGAAATCGCCAAGGGCGAAGCGGACGGCGCCTACCGCATGCATGCGCTTGAGCAAAAGCGCATCGACATCCCGCAAATGAAAAAACGCGGCGCCCGCTACACCCCGATCGCGCGGCGCAGCGACCGGCCCGACGCTATCCATTGGTTCTTGAAGAACCACCCGGAAATCCCTGATTCCAAGGTCGTAAAACTGATCGGCACGACCAAGGCGACGATCGACCAGGTGCGCAACCGCACGCATTGGAATTCGAGCCAGATCAAGCCGGTCGATCCGGTCTCGCTGGGCCTGTGCAGCCAGATCGAGCTTGACGCCATCGTCTCGGACGCCGCCATCGCCAAGGCCCGCGCCGATGCGCGCACGGCGAAAGCCGAAGCGAAAACGCTGAAGGCGGCGCAGGAGACCGCTCCTGCGGAGCGCCACCAGCCCGAGGAAGGCTGAGCCCCTGTCTGACGATGAGCGCGGGCCAGACGAAGCGGCGCCAGATCTTGCGGTGATCATCCTTTCGTACAAGGCACGGGCGACACTTATCGACGCGGTTCGCTCTATTTGCGCGCAAGGGCATGGCGCCGAGATTGTCGTGGTCCATTCCGGCGGCGGCGGCGTTGCAGCAAAACTGGCCAGCGCCGGATTGGATGTCCGGGTGATTGAATCGAGCGTGCGCCTCTTCCCCGGCGGCGCCCGAAACCTCGGCATCGCCTCAACGCGCGCCGCCCTTGTCGCCTTCCTCGCCGACGATTGCGTGGCGAGACCGGACTGGGTCAAGGAAAGGCTGCGCGCACATCGCGAAGGCGCCGCCGTCGTCGCCAGTGCGCTGCTCTGCCACAAGCCCAAAAGCCCGATCGCCCTGGCCGCCCACCTCAGCCTGTTCGTGCGCCGGATGCCTCGCATTGCAGCGCCGCTGGCGCTTGCCTACGGCGCCTCCTACGAACGGCGCCTGTTCACGAAGTACGGGCGGTTTCGAGACGATATGGAAGGGGGAGAAGACACCGAATTCCACCAGCGCCTGGCGCGCTCCGACAAGCCGATCTGGCGCCCGCAAGTGCAGACAATTCACGCCGGAGCGGAGACCTTCGGCGCATACCTTTCAAGTCAGTTTCGCCGCGGACGGCGCATTGCCGAGGCTTGGCGTGAGATCGGGCCGATCAACAAGGCAACGGTCGCCAAGGACGCGATCAACCGCTCCGGCTTCATCCTGAGACACGCAATTGGTGTGGTCGAAGCGGACGAGCGCTGGGCGGCGCGGCTCGCCATGCCGTTGATTGTGTTCGGCAACCTTGTGTACGCTCTTGGCGCTCTGACGGCGGCGCAAGGACCACGGCCATGATTTCCGCCCACATCAAGCCGGGGCGCGCGCCAAGGGTGCTGGCAGTGTTTTCGTTTCGTTACGACGCCCACTTGGTGCCAGCGCTGATAGCCAATGTCGAACCGATGACCGATGGCTGGATCGCCTATGACGACACTGGCGGCGACGGCGTATTCAGCGACGAAGCGCACCGCCGCGTGGCCTTGCTGACGGCCGCTCGCGAGGCCGGCGCACGCTGGGCGCTCGCCATTGATCCCGATGAGCGTTTTGAATCGAGCCTTGCGGCGGAAATCACGCGTTTGACCGCGTCTGAAGAAACCCTCGCCTACATCTTCCCGGTACGCGAATTGTACAGCGCCGATCAATACCGGGTAGACGGCGTGTGGGGACGCAAAAGGCAGGCGCGCGTACTCTGCCTGGCCGATGGCGTTGTGCGGCCACAAGGAGAGCTTCACCTGTCATGGGCTTCGTTCATTCCAAAACCGCAATTGCGTGAAACCCAATTCAACCTCTACCACTTGAAGATGATCACCGCCGAACGGCGCAAGGCGCGCGCCGCGTTGTACAATCATCTCGATCCGAAGCGGCGGATGCAGGCGGTAGGCTATGATTATCTGGCCGACGATTCCGGCTTGCAGCTGGAACGCATCGCCAACGGCCGTGAGTATCGCCCCTCGCACCAGGAAGATGGCGGTCTTTGGATGGCGGATGTCTTAGCCACCCCATGATTGCGCACCTTGCGTCCTCCGCGCGCCTGCGCATCCTGGTGCTGACAAACCATTTCATCGATTTCTGCGGCTCTGAAGTGGTCGCCCTGGAGGTCGCGCGTTGGTTTCAAGCGCAAGGCGACAGCGTCACCCTTGGCGCCAATTGCATCGCCAACCCGATCGCGGCCTGCGCCGAGGGCATCGACCTGACCGAAGCGCCGGAAG
>JANNFH010000269.1:0-4203 GCA_031379565.1 Alphaproteobacteria bacterium | reverse complement strand
GGCGGCATCGGCACGCCGGTTGGTTCGCCCACCAACCTAATCGGCATCGCCTTCTTCGAGCGCGCTGGCGAGCCGATCGCGTTCATCGATTGGATGCTGAGGGCCTTGCCGCTGGTGGCGTTGATGTTGCCACTGGCGTGGCTGTTCTTATGCCTGCCGCTATTTGGCCGCGCGCGTGACCGCAGCGGCGCGGTAGGCGGCGTCATTCGCAGCGCGCTCAAAGCGCTTGGCCCGATGGCGCGGCAGGAAGCGCGCATTGGCATGGTCTTCGCCGCGGTGGCGCTAGCCTGGATGACGCGAACTTTGTTGGTGAAGTTGCCGGGCCTTAGCGGCTTGACCGACACTGGCATCGCCATCATTGGCGCGCTGAGCTTGTTTTTTGTGCCCTCAGGCCGCGGCAATGGCGAAAAGCTGATCGATTGGCCAACGGCCGAACGTATCCCCTGGGGCATCGCCATCTTGTTCGGCGGCGGGCTTTCGTTGGCTGCAGCTATGGACACAACCGGCCTTGCTGCATGGATCGGCGCGCAAATTTCCGGCATGAGCGGGCTTTCCGCGATCGGCCTGGTCGCCGTGCTCGTCGTCGTCACCATCCTGGTGTCCGAGCTCGCCAGCAATGTCGCTACGCTCACCTCGATGCTGCCCATCGTCGCCGCCATCGCCGCCGCAAGCGACGCGCCGTTGCAGCCTATTGCATTTCCCGTAGCCATCGCCGCCAGCTTCGCCTTCATGCTGCCGGTAGCGACGGCCCCCAACGCCATCGCCTATGCCTCGGGCCTGGTGAGTTTGAAGCGCATGCTCGCCGTGGGCTTTGGGCTCAACATCGCGGCGGCGGCGTTGATCATCGCCTTCGCCGCGCAATGAAGGTCGGCTTCCCTTCTCCTCCGCAGGAGGAGAAGGGACAATCACCCGACCATCCGCTCTACCTTGTCCCAAAACGCTTTCGGCAAATCGGCGCCGCTGAAGCGCTTCAGCTCCTGCACCAACGTCGGCGAGGTGACATTGATTTCGATGAGGTTGCCGTCGATGACATCCAAACCTGCGAACAGAATGCCTTCCCGCTTCAGCAGCGGCGCGACCTGCGCGGCGATGCGGCGGTCGCTGTCCTCCACCTCCGCCATCTGGGCGATTCCGCCGGCGTGCAAATTGGCGCGAAAATCTCCGCCCTGCGGCATGCGGGCGACGGCCCCAAACACTTCACCGTCCAGCACGAACACGCGCTTGTCGCCACCGGCCACCGCCGGCAAAAACGCTTGCGCCATCACCGGCTCGCGGCCCGATAAGTCCAAAAACTTCCCCGCCCTGGCGCGGAAGTCCACATCCGCCGCGCGCAGTTTGATCACCCCGTCGCCGCCCATCAGATAGAGCACTTTCAGCACCACCTGATCGAAGCTCCGCGCAAATTCCTCAAGCGCATCGAGATCGCGCCCCACCCAAGTCGGCGGCGTCAATTCCGGAAAATTCAGGATCGACATTTTCTCTGAAATATTGCGCACGCCGCGCGGCGGATTGAGCACCAGCGCCTTGGTCAATTCCAAAAGATAAGTGTTCGACACATAACCCATGTCGAACGGGGGATCCTGGCGGATCAAGATCACGTCGAACTCATCGGCGGGCAGCGCCCGCTCTTCCAGCGTATCATAATGGTGCGCGCCATCGAGCCGCACCGCGACGCGCCTGGCCTGTGCGCGCACATGATCGATGTCGAAAAACACCTCGTTTGGCGTGAACCACCAAACTTCATGCCCACGCGCCTGCGCCTCGATCATTAGCGCCAGCGAGGTATCGCGCGCGACCACCATCGTGTCGATCGGGTCCATTTGCACGCCGATGCGGAGTTTTTTCATTTGTAGGTGCTCGGCGCGATGCGCATCTCGTGTGGGGAAAGCAAGGTATACGCGCCCGGCAAATCATCGCCGGCGACAAAACGAGGATAAATCGCGGTGCGATAAAGCGCGAGCAAATCGTCAGCGCTCACCACGGTGCATTCTTGATACGATTGCCAATGGCAAAAAGCGCCGCCGCCGCGCAACGGTTTAGGGCCAGGCTCTACCGAACCGGGACTGGAGACAATGCGAAACCCATCTCCGGTGCGCCACATGAAAGCGTAAGCGCGTTCATTCTCGCCGGGCGCCAAACGCACCTGGGCGAAATAATCCTCCTCGGGCGTGTCGGGAATGGCCACGAACAACAGCTCCATGGGCTCGTTCGGATGGCTCTTCTCGGTCATCGCATAGCCAGCCTCGGTGCGATGAAAGGTGACGTCGAAACGTTCGCCCTCGGGGAACGTCTCGACCCAATCGAACCGCGCGCCATCCGCAATCGGAAACGCGGCGGCGCTCAAATCAAACAACGGCGTTTCTGAACTGAACGTACACGCGCTCAAAAGCACCGCCGCCGCCCATACCGGAAACCGCATTCCACTCACCTCGGAAATTCCTTTACCCCTCCGGCTGGAGGCCGAACAGCGCTCCAGCCAGGCCCGCTAGCGCCCGCGCATGACAGGCGCAGCATTGCCAAGGCGTAATCCCGCCGACTAGGTTCCCTGTGGATAAGGGGCGGGCATTCCATGGCGAGCGCGGCGTATATCGCCTTCGAGCCGGCCGACGAGGCGCCCGTGCGGGAAATCGCCGCCGAATTGGAGCGTAACGGCTGGAGCGTCGTCCGTTCCGGTCCGGAGCTGCGCAAAACCGAAAACCTCACCGCCCTGGTCCAGGCGGTCGGCGAGGCCGGGATTGTGGTCGTCGTAGCCTCGCCCGCGGCCGAGCAAAGCGAATGGGTGCAACGCGAGGTCGCCGCCGCCCTCAACAATGGCCGAGCCATCATCGTGGCCCAGACCGCAGACTTGCCGGCGGACGGCTGGATCAATGCAACGCTCGATTTGGCCCAAGCCATCGACCTGCGCAGCGCGCTTGGTTCCGAGCAATTGGCCAAAATCATCGACGCAGCGCGCGCCGCAAACGGGCGAGGGCGCGTCATCGCCATGCTCAATATTAAAGGCGGGGTCGGCAAGACCGTGCTCGCCGCCAATCTATTCGCCGCCGCCCACTTGGCCGACAAGCGCGCCATCAGCTTCATCGACCTCGATCCACAGCACAATCTCACGCAGTATTTTCTCTCCCCCGCTGAGCGCCACCGCAACCGCGACCAAGGCCACACCATCTATTCGGTGCTGATGGCCCGCGGCGAGGCGAGCTGTCCGCGCGCGGAATTCCCCAACATCGCCGTGCCGCTCAGCCGCGCCAAGCGCGGAAAACGCCCACGCTTCGAATTAGTGTGCGGCGATGAGCAGCTGTTTGAATTCACCCTCGACACCCGCTCGGAGCGCGAAAAGGCCGCCGCCTTCACTCGCTTCCGCGCGCTGGTGCAAATGCTGCGCGAGCGCTCCGACGCCGTTGTGATCGACGCCAACCCTTGCGCCACCTTCCTCACCCGCCTGGCGATCTCCGCCGCCGACCACATCGTCGCGCCGGTGCGTCCGGAGAAATATTCACTCACCGGCTTGAACATGCTCCAGCATGTCGTGCGCGAGGTCCGGGGAAGGCCCTTGCGGTCGGAAGAGTTTTCCGTCCTGCTCAACGGCGTGAACGACCGCCCGCGCTCCCAGGATGGCGATGCCGACGCGCTGACGCGCGAGCAAATCGCCGCCGCGCCGTTTTTCGGCTCAGCCTTGCTGAGCCAGGAAGTGCCCTATGCCGGCGTGCTGAAATCCATCCCGACGGACCGCTTCGTCGCCAACCCGATCAACGTGACCGCAATGATGCGCGTGGGCGGGCGCGGCGTAAAGGAAGCGCTGACGCGCTCGGCGGCGGCGGTGCTGAAGCGGGCGCAGGCGTCTTCATGATCGATGCGGTGGGAAAAACGGCGCTGCGCCGCCTGCTCGGCCAGCGCGGCAAGGGCGAGTTGAAGGCGCTGTTCGCCCTAGTTCGCACCCATGGCGACCGCGCTTTGCTGGCGGCGCTGGCGGCGCCGCGAAAGCGCCCCGCAAAGCGCTTGGGCGATCCTTTGGCGCGAGAACTCACGCTGGTCCTGGCGCCGCTGCTGGCGCCCGCCCGCGAAAAGGCGGAATTGCTGGTGGAGCACATGGCGGCGAAGCATCGCCTGGCGCTAGTCGTGACGCCGCGTGGCCTGGCCGACGCCGCCCGCCGTCTGCGCGCCGCCAAGTTCAGCGACGCGCAAATTCGCGCCGCCGCCAAAAGCCTG
>JANNFH010000080.1:0-2847 GCA_031379565.1 Alphaproteobacteria bacterium | reverse complement strand
CAAGCCTACGCAGAAGAATTCCGAAAATTGCAGGCGCACGCGCCGGCGATGGGTTGGCCGTTTGTGCAGCGGCGCATGCGCGCGGAATTGGGGGCCGAGTGGCAAAGTCAATTCGCGCGCTTTGAACATGACGCCGCCGCTGCCGCCTCGTTGGGCCAAGTCCATCGCGCCGAAAGCCACGACGGGCGCGCGCTGGCCTGCAAGCTGCAATACCCCGACATGTCGAGCGCGGTGGAGGCCGATCTCGGCCAGCTGCGCACGTTGCTCTCTCTTTTCAAGAACCTGGACGGCACGATCGATTCTTCCGAGGCGATTCTGGAGGTAAGCGAGCGCCTGCGCGAGGAATTGGATTATTCGCGCGAGCTGAAGCACATGCGCTTGTTTGCTTCGATGCTGGCGGGCGATAAGCGCATCAGCGTTCCCGAACCGGTGGAAGCGCTTTCAACCAAACGCCTGCTGACCATGACCTGGCTAGAGGGCGCCGGCCTCATGTCCTGGCTCGATGAGCCGCAGGAGCTCCGCAACCGCATCGCCGAATTGCTGTTCCGCGCCTGGTGGGGGCCGATGACGCAATATGGAATCATCCACGGCGATCCCCATCTCGGCAATTATGCGCTCACCGAAAACGCCGAACGCCTGCATCTGCTCGATTTTGGCTGCGTGCGGATTTTCCCGCCGCGCTTTCTCGAAGGCGTCGTCGGTCTGTACAATGGGCTCAAGGCGGAGGACCGCGATCAGATCGCCCACGCCTACGAAATATGGGGCTTCAAGAAGCTCAACGCCGAATTGATCGATGCGCTGACGCTGTGGGCGCGGTTCATTTACGGCCCGCTGCTCACCGACCGCGTCCGCAGTATCGCCGACGATGTACCGCCGGCCGAGTATGGCCGCCGCGAAGCGATGGAGGTGCGCCGGCGCCTTAAAACGCTGGGGCCCGTGCTGGTGCCACGCGAATTCGTGTTCATGGACCGCGCCGCCATCGGCCTCGGCGCGGCCTTCCTGCACCTGCGCGCGGAATTAAATTACGGCGCCATGTTCGCCGAAAGCGTGGCGGATTTTTCCGTGGGTGCGCTGGCCGCGAGGCAGAGCACGGCGTTGGCGAATGTGGGACTGTAATATGGACCGCCGGCGTCCCGCCGGCCGGCGCTAACATCGCCGGAATCCACCGACGTTCCTTTGCGACATTGCCGGCGGGGACGCCGGCGGTCCACAAGGAACGCATGGAACAGAACGCTCTCATCACGACTTTGGTGGCCGCGATCGTGCTCGCGTTCGTGTTCGGTTTCATCACCCAGCGGGTGCGGCTTTCGCCTATCGTTGGCTATTTGCTCGCGGGCGTTGCGGTCGGCCCCTACACGCCGGGGTTCGAGGCCGATATCGATTTGGCCCTGCAACTCTCAGAGATCGGCGTCATCCTGCTGATGTTCGGCGTCGGGCTGAAGATTTCCGTGGAAGACATCTGGTCGGTGCGCTGGGTGGCCATTCCGGGCTCGCTGCTGCAGACCGCGCTCGTCGCCATCGTCGGCATGGGCGTGGGGCTCGCCTTCGCCATGCCGCTGGCCGAAGCGCTGTTGCTGGGCTCGGCGCTGTCGATCGCCTCGACCATCGTGTTCTTCCGCGCCCTGGAAGAGCGCCGGCTGATGAAAACCGAGGAAGGCCGCATCGGCGTTTCCTGGCTGCTCTTGGAAGATTTGCTGATTGTGATCGCCATCGTCGTACTACCGGCTTTGGTTGCGGCGATGTCGGCGCAAGGCGCATCGTTCTCGCCGCTGCGCGTCGCCGGCGCGCTCGCAATCACATTCGCCAAGATTGCCGGCTTCGTCGCGTTGATGTTGGTGATCGGCGCGCGCTTGTTCCCTTGGCTGATCGTTCAGGTCGCGCACACCAAGTCGCGCGAACTGCTTTCGCTCGGCACGCTGGCGCTGGCGCTCGGCGTGGCTTGGGCCGCTTACGCCTGGTTTGACGCCAGCTTCGCGCTCGGCGCTTTCCTGGGCGGGCTCGCGCTCAATGGCTCGCGCTTCTCCCACAAGGTAGCGGAGGATTCGCTGCCGCTGCGCGATACCTTCGCGGTGCTGTTCTTCGTCGCGGTGGGGATGCTATTCGATCCCGGCATCATCCTGCGCCAGCCTCTGGCGCTCGCCGCCATCGTTGCGGTGGTCACCGCCGGCAAAGCCGCGCTCGCCTATGTGCCGCTCAGGCTGATGGGCCAGTCCAAGCGCGTCAGCAGCCTGATCGCGCTGGGCACCGCGCAGATCGGCGAATTCTCCTTCGTGCTGGCAGGCCTGGGGCGCACGCTCGGCGTCATGAGCACGGAAACCTACAATCTCATCTTGGCCGCCGCTTTGATTTCGATCGCACTCAATCCGTTGCTGCTGCGATTCGTGGCGCAGGCCGGGCGAACGACCTCCAGCTCAATCGCCGCCTCTTGAACCTTGCACTGGGCTTGTGCGTACATTGGCCATGGCAAAGGCTTCTGACACTGAGGTGAAGCAAGCCTTCCACGCGCTGGTGAACATGACGCCGCGCGAACTGGAGGCTTGGCTGGAGACCGATCAATCCAGATCCGTGGGCCAAGATTCTGGCGACGGCGAATCCATAGACCGCAAAGCCGGCCGGCGCACCTTGCACTTGGTCCGCATCAAGCGCGCGCCTAATGCCGATGACATCCAACACATGCGCCGCCTTGTCGGCTTCGTGCGCCGCCATCTCGCCCAGGGACCGCATCGCAATGTCGCCGCCTCGCGCTGGCGCTACGCGCTGATGAATTGGGGGCATGATCCCCTGAAACCGCGCGCTGGCGACGGCACTTAGAGGGATTAAATCCGCGCCCAAAGGAAAGCATTCACC
>JANNFH010000079.1:0-5326 GCA_031379565.1 Alphaproteobacteria bacterium | reverse complement strand
GGTTTATCGCAAGAGCCACATTCCAGACGGCCCGGGTTATCAGGAGAAATACTATTTCCGGCCCGGCGATTCCGGTTTCAAGGTTTGGCAAACGCGCTTCGGGCGGATTGGCGTCGGCATTTGCTGGGACCAATGGTTTCCCGAATCCGCGCGCGCCATGGCGCTGATGGGCGCGGAAGTGCTGTTCTATCCTACCGCCATCGGCTCGGAGCCGCACGATGCGACGCTCGACACCGCCGAGCCCTGGCGCCGGGCGATGCAAGGGCATGCGGTCTCGAACGTGATCCCCGTTGTCGCCGCCAATCGCGTCGGAAGCGAGAAGGTCGGCGCCAGCACGCAGACCTATTACGGCCATTCCTTCATCGCCAATCATCGCGGCGATTTGGTGGAAAGCTTTGGCGCCAGCGAAGAGGGCGCTTTGGTGCACGAATTCGATCGCGAATTCCTGGATCGCCACCGCGCCGCGTGGGGCTTTTTCAGGGATCGGCGGGTGGAGCTCTATCGCTAGCGCTCACAGCGTCGCTTCTCCCCGTGTTGGGGAGAAGGAGGGCCGAAGGGCCGGATGACACCTGCGCCTAAATCCAAAAAACGGGCCCGCCGTACGGCGAGCCCGTTCCTCCAGCCCCCGCTGTTAAGCTTGGCGCTTAAGCCGCGTCGGTGTTTTCGTCTTGCAGCGCTTTCGCCAGATCGAGCAGGCGGCGGCGCGGACGTTCGCCGAGCTTGTAATAAGCGCGGATCAGTTCGAGGGTTTCTTTCTGGCTGAGCACGTCGGCCGCGATCAGATCGCGGTCGTTGGCCGGCGCGCCCGGATTGGCCGGGTCGGCGGCCACTGGCGCCAAGCCTTCGAAGAAATAATTCACCGGCACGTTGAGCGCGACGGCGAGTTCGTAAAGTCGGCTCGCGGTCACGCGGTTGGCGCCGCATTCATATTTTTGGATCTGCTGGAAGCGGATGCCAATGGACTCAGCCAGCTGTTGCTGGGTGAGCCCCAAGAGCCGGCGGCGGCGGCGAAGCCGTTTGCCGACATGGAGGTCGATTTCATTAGCCATGTGGTGTGCGCCCTTAGGTTCGCAGCCGTTCCCGCATGGGTCGGCCTGTTCTGCCTTTGGGGAGGAGCAAGAGGGGCGCCGCGCTGTTCGGGGGCTTTTCAGTGCGCAAACAGCGCGTGAGCGTTGGCTTGCAAGCCTCAGGCGCGAGTTTTGCGCCGAATTGAACCGCGCGATGCGTGGTTAAGCTCAGCCTTCTTTCGCTCGTGAGGCGCGCTTGCGCTCATTCGGGTCGAGATAAGATTTGCGCAGCCGGATTGCCGCAGGCGTCACCTCCACCAATTCATCATCTTCGATCCAGGCGATGGCCTGTTCCAGCGTCATCCGCCGCGGCGGCGTCAGGCGGATCGATTCGTCTTTGCCGGACGCGCGCACGTTGGTGAGCTTCTTGCCCTTCATCGGATTAACGTCGAGATCCTCGCCGCGCGAATTCTGACCGATAATCATGCCTTCGTAGACATCCTCGCCGTCTGAGATGAACATCTGGCCACGCTCCTCCAGATTCCACAGCGCGTAGGCGCTGGACTGGCCCTTGTCGTTGGAGATGAGCGCGCCGTTGCGACGCCCCGGAATTTCGCCCTTCCATGCCATCCAGCCATGGAACAGGCGGTTCATCACGCCAGAACCGCGTGTGTCGGTCAGGAATTCACCATGATAGCCGAGCAGCCCGCGCGATGGGGCGTGGAAAATAATCCGCGCCTTGCCGCCGCCGGACGGGCGCATGTCCTGCATTTCGGCTTTGCGCAGCGACATCTTCTCGATGACCACGCCGGCGAATTCATCATCGACATCGACCACCACTTCCTCGATCGGCTCAAGCAGGTGCCCGTCGGCTTGGCGCGTCAGCACCTTCGGCCGCGAGATCGACACCTCAAAGCCTTCACGGCGCATGGTTTCGATCAGCACGCCCAATTGCAATTCGCCGCGCCCGGCGACTTCGTAAGCGTCCTTGTTTTCGGTTTCGCGGACGCGGATAGCGACATTGCTCTCCTGTTCGCGCAACAGGCGGTCTCGGATGACGCGGCTTTGCACCTTGTCGCCGGCGCGGCCGGCGAGGGGGCTGTCATTGATCGAGACGGTGATGGCGAGTGTCGGCGGGTCGATCGGCGTCGCGGGGATAGGCTCGCGCAGGTCGAGCGCACCGATCGTGTCGGCGACGTTGGTCTCCACCAGGCCGGCGATGGCGACGATGTCGCCTGCCTCGGCAAATTCCACCGGCACGCGCTTGAGCCCGCGATAAGCCAGCAGCTTGGTTAGACGCCCGCGCTCGATCTCCACACCTTCGCGGCTCATGGATTTCACTTGGTCGCCGACGGTGACGCGACCAGATTCAATGCGCCCCGTTAGCATACGTCCCAGGAAGGGGTCGGCGTCGAGCATGGTCGCAAGCAAAGCAAACGGCTCGTCGCGATGCTTAATCGGCTCCGGCTCGGGCGTGTGCCGCACGATCAGGTCAAAAAGCGGTGTGAGATTATCACGCGGAGCGGAGAGATCTGTCGCGGCCCAACCGTCTTTTCCGGAGGCGTAGAGGATCGGAAAATCAGCCTGCGCGTCGCTGGCGCCTAGCGCCAAGAACATTTCGAAAATCTCGTTCAGCGCTTTATCTGGCTCGGCCTGGGCGCGATCGACCTTGTTCAGCACGACGATCGGGCGCAGTCCGCGCGCCAGGGCTTTCGCTAATACGAATTTGGTTTGTGGCATCGGCCCTTCGCCGGCGTCCACTAGCAGAACGCAGCTATCGACCATGCCCAGTACGCGCTCGACCTCGCCGCCAAAATCGGCGTGGCCTGGGGTATCGACGACGTTGATGCGAATATCTTCGCCGCCGGCCTTCCACAGGATCGAGGTGCATTTGGCCAGGATGGTGATCCCGCGCTCACGCTCCAGTGCGCCCGAATCCATGGCGCGGACGGCGTGCGCTTCATTTTCACGAAACGCGCCGCCCTGCACCAGCATTTGGTCAACTAGCGTGGTTTTGCCATGATCGACGTGAGCGATGATCGCGAGATTGCGCAGCCTTTCGGCCATTAGGGGTGCTTTCCAAAGAACGAGAAAGGTGGGTTCTGACCGCGCCGCCGCCGCGCATCAAGGCCAGGGCGCCCAAATCGTCGGCAAATGCCCATCCACGGATGCGGATGAGCGACTGCAATATCAGATGCAAAACGACAAAACGTCTTCCAAGTCAGCCGTTTAGCACCACACATTCCTCATTACAAGTAAGCGGGCGCTTGTGTTTTGTGCATCGCAGCATTAGCTTTGTTGCGTTGCAGCGTTTCGCGACGCTGCGCCGCCCTGTTGGGCGTTTCCTCCCTAATATAGACTTCGCCGCCGGGTTTAGGCCCGGCGGCTTTTTTTTGGCCAGACCACTTCTCGGGAGCGACGAGGCCGCCGCCGGACCCCTCGACAGACCAAGCTAAGCCAAGCTCCTGTGCAGCGCAGCCGCGCTTAGGGCTTCAGCCAGCCGGCTCATGTCAGCGCGGATGCGGGTAAAGCCGCTGGTGCGTTCGAGCGTGCGTTCGTCTACGTAGAGAGCTCGGTTGATTTCGATTTGAAGCGCATGCACGCGCTTGGTTGGTTGCCCGTAAGTCTGCGTCGTGTGCCCACCGGCAAAAGGCGTGTTGCGGGCCACGCGATAACCAAGCCGGCGCAGCGTTGCCTCCGCCAACGCGGTCACGGAAGGATGGCACGACGCGCCGAAACGATCGCCGAGCACAATATCGGGCGCATGTGCGCCGCGCGCGCAAGAGGGCATGGAATGGCAATCTACCAGCACGGCGCACCCAAATATTGCTTGGGTTTCGTTCACCAGGTTTCGTAGCACGACATGGTAGGGCCGATGTACCGCGGCGATACGGCGCTCCGCTTCAGCCAGCGAGAGTTTGCGGCGATAGATAGCCTGGCCATCGCCGGTGATGCGCGGAATGGCGCCTAAACCCGCCTGCACCCGCGGGGTCGCGACCGCGGAGAGTGCTGGCAAGCGCTCGTCAAACATCTCCGGATCGAGTTCGCTGGGATCGCGGTTGAGATCAACAAACGCCCGCGCCACCGTGGCCGACAGTAAGGCTGCGCCATGCGCGCCAGCGCCGGCGAACAATTCGTCCACAAACGCGTCTTCGGAGCGGCGCAGGCTTAACAGCCCGGTTCGGGTCAGCGACAGCAATTCTGCGGGATAGCGGCGCCCACTGTGGGGTGAGGCGAAGATCAAGGGTGCGCTGCGGTTCAGTGGCTCGATGAGAAGGTAGGGGAGCTCCTCGACCGGCTCGGCGCAGGGCCCGCCCAGCGCTTCCGCCGCAGGGAGGCTCACAAAGCCAAGGTCAGCCGACAAATCCATGAAAGCATTGTTCGCCGGCAAGGACGAAGCCGTCAATCTTTCACGAACACCCTGCATTGCATGTGGAACATCAAGGCGGCCTTTACCTTGCTTGTGCTAGAGGCTACCGCTGGTTGGGGCCGAATCCGGAGCGGCGCATGGCGCGAATCCTTCTGGCCGAAGACGACGACTCGCTCAGAGCGTTTCTGGTGACGAACCTGTCTCGCGCGGGCCACGAAGTGGCGGCGTTCGGGGACGGCGATTCGGCATGGGAGGCGCTGGAACGCGGCGCGTACGATCTGTTGCTAACCGACATCGTTATGCCCGGCCTCGACGGCATCGAGCTCGCGCGCCGCGGCGCCGAAGCCGATCCGGCAATGAAGATTGTGTTTATCACTGGCTTCGCGGCGGTGGCGCTGTCGGCCCAGAGCCAGGCCCCAAAGGACGCGAAGGTGCTTTCAAAGCCCTTTCACTTGAAGGACCTCGTCGCCGAGGTCGAACGCGTGATTGCGGCTTGAGCCGCCTCCTTGCTTCGACCCCGCTCGCGAGGCTATAGGCATCCACCCCAAACGGCTCCCTTCACCGGGATCGGGCGCGTAGCTCAGCGGGAGAGCACTACGTTGACATCGTAGGGGTCACAGGTTCGATCCCTGTCGCGCCCACCATTAAATCAAGCACTTAGCGGCACTCATCTCTAAGAATCGCTCGCATGAAGAGATGCTGGTAAGCATATGGTAAGCAGCGCAGAATTGCGCGCGCGTGGACCACCAAAACCGAAACTGCGGGCATGAAGCGTCGTATCCGTGTCTCATCGCAGGTTTTGAGCACTTGATCTTCCCTCGAAAAAGTGGACGCGGTTTACGCGGTCCGGCGCTCGGCCTCGGCAGGTGAGATATAGCCGAGTGTGGAGTGGAGCCGGTGCGGATTGTAGAAGCCTTCGATGAAGCCGAACAAGTCCCTGCGCGCTTCA
>JANNFH010000209.1:0-14130 GCA_031379565.1 Alphaproteobacteria bacterium | reverse complement strand
ATTCCGGTTCTTTTCGTGGCAGTGAAGATCGTCGGGGCTCTCTATCACGCGTGGCTCGGCGCACGCAAGATCTGGCGCGCGGTGCGGGACAACGGCGCAAAGCAAAGCGCCCCCTCGCCCCGTGCGGGGGAGGGTAGGGTGGGGGGTGCAAGCGCTGAACCCACCAAGCGCGGCGACGTCACCCCCACCTCCCTCTCCTCCCCGCAAGGGGGAGGAGAGGCGCTGGTTTATGCAAGGGTTGCGCAACCCTTCCGCCAGGCGCTGCTCACCAACATTCTCAACCCGAAAGTGGCGCTGTTCTATCTCGCCGCGCTGCCGCAATTCGCCAATGGCGCCGATGCGCCGGTAATTGGCGCGCTGTTGATTGGCATTCACGGCGTGTTTGGAGCGACTTGGTTGTCGGCGATCGCGTTCGCCGCCAGCCGGGCGCGCGCCATCGAGTGGGACAGAAATTTCGTGCGTTGGCTCGAGGGCGCCGTCGGCGTCTTCTTCGTAAGCGTGGCCGGCAGGCTTGCGCTCGCACAACGCTGAAGGGTCGAAGATGCCGAGCTTAAAAGAATTCCGCAATCGCATTGCCAGCGTGAAATCCACGCAGAAGATTACCAAGGCGATGCAGATGGTGGCGGCGGCGAAGCTGAAGCGCGCGCAAGGCGCGGCGGAGGCGGCGCGGCCTTACGCCCTGCGCATGGCGCGCGTGATTGCCAATCTCGCGTCCGCCGTGACGGGCGATAGCGCCCCGGCGCTGCTGCGTGGAACTGGCAAGGAGCAAGTGCATCTGATCGTGGCGATGACTTCCGAGCGCGGTCTGTGCGGCGGCTTCAACACTCAGATCGTGCGCTTCGCGCGCGAGAAAATAGCCGAGCTTCTGGCGGCGGGCAAGATTGTGAAAATTCTCGCCGTCGGCAAGAAGGGCCGCGATCAGCTGAAGCGTCTGCACGGCGACAAGATCATCAAATACATAGATCTCTCTGGCTCACGAAATATCGGCGCGGATTCCGCGCAAATGGTCGGCGACGCTGTGCGCGTTTTGTACGAAGCTGGCGAATTCGATGTCGCCACGTTGTTCTTTTCCCGCTTCCGCTCGGTGATCAGCCAGATCCCCTCGGCGCTGCAATTGATCCCAGCCGTGGCGCCCGAGGGCGTGACGCCGCCCGATCTCAGGGGTGCAGTGTACGAATACGAGCCGAGCGAAGAGGAAATCCTCGAGGCGTTGCTGCCGCGCTATCTCAATGGGCAAATTCTGCAGGCGCTGCTCGAAAACCAAGCCGGCTTCTACGGCGCGCAGATGAGCGCGATGGACAACGCCACTCGCAACGCTGGCGACCTAATCAAGAAGCTAACGCTCCGCTACAATCGTCAGCGCCAGGCCAACATCACCAAGGAGTTGATCGAAATCATCTCGGGGGCTGAAGCGCTGTGAGGGCTGCGTCACCCTCTTTCATGGCCTTGGCGCTCGCGGCTTGCACGGACCTGCCGGATCGCGAGGGTGTGCTGGCTAATTGCGCGCCGATCGATGCGGCCGCGTACACGACCGCGAAGGAAGACGGTGCGGCGTGGCGCACGGTTGACCTGAGGGGCGGCGGATACCGTTCGCAAGCGGCGGGCCAGAACATGCAACGCTGCTGGCCGCGTATTCAGGGCATGAACACGGATTTTCGGCGCTGCGTCCAGAGGAACGATGTGGTGATCGAGATGCGCACCGATGAGGCCATTTCACATTACCGCGTGCCGGCGCGTACGACCTACCTGACCTACGGTGAAGCGGGCCAAGCGATGTGCCGCGTCGTGGCCGGGGAGCAATAGAAGTGGCTGCGCTCTACAGCGGCGATGTCTGGCCTGAACCACGGGTGGAAGGCTGAATTGCGCGCTCTGATCGCCTCCGCCTCCGCAATTCTGGAACACTAGTTTAAACGCTTGAGAACAAGGACGAGAAGATGACGAAATCCATTAAAGGCCGCGTGGCGCAAGTGATCGGCGCCGTCGTCGATGTTGAGTTCGATGGCGTTCTGCCGGATATTTACAACGCGCTCGAAACCACCAATCGCGGAAACCGCCTCGTGCTCGAAGTGGCCACGCACCTCGGGGAGGGCGCGGTGCGCACCATCGCCATGGACGCGACCGACGGCCTCGTGCGTGGGCAGGAAGTCTCCGACACGGGGGCGCCGATCCAAATGCCGGTGGGCGATGAAACGCTCGGGCGCATTCTCAATGTGATCGGCGAACCGGTCGATGAAGCTGGCCCGGTGAAAACCAAGACACGGCGGGCCATCCACCAACTCGCGCCGCCGCTCGTCGATCAAAAACCGGTGCCGGAAATGTTGGCGACCGGCATCAAGGTCGTCGATCTGCTTTGCCCCTATTCGAAGGGCGGCAAGATCGGGCTATTTGGCGGCGCTGGCGTCGGCAAGACGGTGCTGATCCAGGAATTGATCAACAACATCGCCAAAGCCTATGGCGGTTATTCGGTGTTCGCCGGCGTGGGTGAACGCACGCGTGAAGGCAATGACCTGTACCATGAGATGATGGATTCCGGCGTTATCAATGTGGAAGACATGACCAAGTCCAAAGTGGCGCTTGTGTACGGCCAAATGAACGAACCGCCTGGCGCGCGCGCGCGCGTGGCGCTCTCGGGCCTTACCATCGCCGAGCACTTCCGCGATCAGGGCAAGGACATCCTGTTCTTCGTTGATAACATCTTCCGGTTTACCCAAGCCGGCTCGGAAGTGTCGGCGCTGCTTGGGCGCATTCCTTCGGCGGTCGGCTATCAGCCGACGCTCGCCACTGAAATGGGCCAGATGCAAGAGCGCATCACCTCGACCACCAAGGGCTCGATTACCTCGGTGCAGGCGATCTATGTGCCCGCCGACGATTTGACCGACCCCGCGCCAGCCGCGTCGTTCGCGCACTTGGACGCCACCACCGTGCTCTCTCGCGCGATCTCGGAAAAAGGCATTTACCCGGCGGTCGATCCACTCGACTCGACGTCGCGCATTCTCGATCCGCTGATCCTTGGTCAGGAGCATTACGACACCGCCCGCGCTGTGCAGGAAACGCTGCAGCGGTACAAATCGCTGCAGGACATCATCGCCATTCTCGGCATGGATGAGCTGAGCGAAGACGATAAGCTGACGGTCGCTCGCGCCCGCAAGATCGAGCGCTTCCTGTCGCAACCGTTCTTTGTGGCCACCGCCTTCACCGGCCTTCAAGGCGCGCTTGTGGACGTGAAAGACACGGTGCGGGGCTTTAAGGGCTTGGTCGAAGGCGATTATGATCATTTGCCGGAACCGGCCTTTTACATGGTGGGCACGATCGAAGAAGCAATCGCCAAGGCGCAACGTTTGGCGGCGGAGGCAGCATGAGCCAAACCTTGACGCCGGCCAGACTTACGGTCGATCTTGTTGCGAACGTGCTTGTGCCGGTTGCCGGCGGTGCGGCGATGCCAAGCGTGCCGATCAGCGGCGCCAAATTATCGCAAGCACAACGCGACAAGCTCGGCCTAAATCCCATTGGCAGCACGATGGTGTTTGACATAGGCCAATCAAGCGTCGTCATGGATATGAGCGGGCCAACCGGGACCATCTCCTTTGTTGGTGGAGATGCCGACCAGGCGCTGGAAATGCTTGATGCAGTTCTGCTGCGCAGGTTCCAACGCCTTCGTCGGACTGAGGATTCGTCGCATCCGCGCGGCGGACCAAAGCGCCTTAGGGTCTACGAAGGTGACTTGACGGACCTCAGGCATTGCAAGATCGAAGCGGACTATCCCGACAAGGGCGCGAAGAAGTTGGACTTGAAATTCGTTGTGCGGGTTACCGCCTTCGAGCGACGTACGTCGAATTAGGCAGGCAAGATGACCGATAAACTTTCCTTCGCCCTCGTCTCGCCGGAACGTGAGTTGTTTCATGGCGAGGTGGATCACGTCGTCGTCCCGGGCGTCGAGGGTGAGTTTGGGGTTTTGACAAATCACGCGCCGGTCATGAGTGTGATCAAGCCGGGCGCGCTGCGCATCTTTAACGATGGCGCCGAGCGGCGAGTGTTCGTGAACGGTGGCTTCGCCGATGTCACGCCGGAAGGACTTGCGGTGCTGGCGGAGGAGGCGATCGACCTCGCCGATGTCGATCCCGCCAAGCTCGAACAGGATCTGAAAAACGCCCAGGACGATGCACGCGACGCTGCGAGCGACAAGCAGCGCGATGCCACACAGCGGGCTTTAGCGCGTGTGGAGGCGATCAAGGCGGCGCTGACGCCAGGGCGCTGAGGCCCAGGCAGAGACGGCGGCTTGCCATTCGCGCTCCGCTCCGCACAATCGGACTAATGCTTCCCCACCCCCATCTCTGGCCAGCGCTGATCGGCGCCGCTTTTGGCTTTGCGCTGATCATATGGGCCAGCTTCTGGTTGGCGCGCCGCTGGGACGGGTTGACCACGCAAGCGCGTTGGCTCGCCTTCGCCGCGATCGCGCTGTTTGAGACCGCGTACTGGCTCAACGTGTATGCTTGGCTGATCGAGCCCAACATGCTGGTCGTGCAGCGGGTAGAGATCGTCAGCGCACACTGGCGCGGCGCGCCGATAACGATCGCGGCGTTAGGCGACACCCACGTACCGGGCCCGCATATGAGCGTCGCGCGCATGGGTCGCGTCGTGGCGCGGGTCAATGCCCTGCGGCCCGACTTGGTGCTGCTGCTGGGTGATTATGTCGCCAGCCATGAATCGGAGGCGGAGAGGTCGAGCTTCGACCAATCGCAAGTATTGGCTGGAATTGCCACATTTGCCGGATTGAACGCGCCACTCGGCGTTGTCGGCGTGCTGGGGAATCATGACGCTTGGTACGGCCGGGAAAGCGTTACGCGCGCGCTGGAGGAGGCGGGGGTGGCGGCATTGTGGGACCGCCACGTGGTGATTTCGCGTCCTGGCGGCGACATTGTTATCGCCGGCCTGGCCGACGACGACACCGCCGATCCGCAATATGCCGACGCGATCGACGGAGCGCCGGCGAATACGGACACGATCGTGCTGTCGCACACGCCCGATATGTTCGTGGAAGTTCCGGCAGGCCCAGCTCTGATGCTCGGCGCGCACAGCCATTGCGGGCAGGTGACCATCCCGTTTATCGGCCGTCCGATCCTGCCGCTGCAACACCGCCGCTTCGCCTGTCACCGCATCGATGAGGCCGGCAAGATCATCTACGTCACCGCTGGCTTGGGAACCAGCTTCATACCGGTGCGCTTTCTCAATCCGCCGGAGATTGTGCTGATCCAATTGCGCGGCGAGCCAGCGCCGCCGCCCTATTAATCACGCGCTCGCGCGTTCGCCGCCCAAACCGAACAGGGACAAAGGCTTGCGTTTCGGCTTCGCTGCATCGGCGCCGATGCCTCGGGCGCTCATCCAGGCCAGCACGAATTCAGCAACTTCAGCGGATTCCGGCTCGCCCATCAGCCAATGGCTCATCTCAGGAAATTCGTGAAAGTGCGCTTGGCCGTTCGGAAAACGCGTGATGACGCGGCGCACCGTGCTGGCGGAATTGACGCGATCCTTGCCGCCGCTCAAGCCAAGGACGGGAGCGGGAATTCGATACACCGGCGCCTGGCTCGCCATCGAATGATCAAGCCACCATTGCACCGCTTCGCGGATCGCTCTGCCGCTCTCGGGGACAAAGCGCGCAAACGCGCGCCGCGCGTCATCGCGCGAGAGGCGGTCGAGCGTAGTCGCGCGGGCGACGCGATAGTCAGGGGGAATTGGACGACGCCAATAATCGCCGAGCAGCGACAGCCCAAAATGGTTGCCGTGCTCGTCAAGCGTTGTCGGCGGCACGCCCCAGGGCGCGGATGGCGCAAGCAATACCAAACCTGACGTTGGTGATTGCGCCGCGGCGAGTTGCACAACGAGGCCCCCGAGCGAATGGCCGATCAGCACGGGCGGTTCGCGCATCGTGCTGATGTACGCGGATATCGCTTGAGCGTAATCCTTCAGGCCAGCTTGCGCTAACGCTTCGAGATCGGCGCCGCGCTCGTGATGGGGCAAATGCGGCGCGTGGGTTTCGAAACCAGCGCTTTCGAAATGCTCTCGAAAGCCGTCAAACGCCCAGCCGCCGCAGAAGGCGCCGTGGACGAATACGATCGGTGGTTTTGTATTGGGCGCGCGTTTCATGCGCGGCGCAACTGTGCGGCGCCCGTAAGGCTGACAATCATGCGGAGGCCCCCAACGTGTATTTTTTGAAACGTCTTGCGACGTCTTCATAGGTAGTCCGTTTGAAGGGTATCACAAGTTCCGGCGCCGATTCCAGCGCGCCCCACCGCCAGTCGCTGAATTCCGGAGAATGTGTGTCGAGTTTAATGTCAGCGTCGCGCCCCTTGAAATTGAAGGCAAACCACTTCTGCTTTTGCCCAATGAAGCGCCCGCGTTGCTTCATGTTTGCGCGCAAAGCGGGCGGAAATTCATAGAACAGCCAGTCTGAGGTTTCCTCGAGCAAATCTACCGAATCGGATTTGACGCCAACTTCTTCTTCGAGCTCACGAAAGGCGGCTTGACGCGGCGTTTCGCCCTTGTCCACGCCGCCTTGGGGCATCTGCCATTGGTGGGGACCGTCGGCGCCGACTCTGCGTCCTAGAAATACGAGCCCCTGGCGATGAAACAGCGCCAAACCAACGTTCGGCCTAAACAGTGTGGGATCTCTGGCGCTCGTCATCGTCTCGCGGCGCGCGCATTGAGCACGGCCGAAACGGGCGCCAATTGATAGCCGCGCGACCCAATCGCGCGCGCCCAGCGGCTGACTTGCTCCATGGTGACAGGATAGGCGAAACCGGCGCCAATCGCGCTTTGATTTTGCAGCGCCAGCGCTTCCAGATTAAGCAATTGCTCGTCGATCGCTTCAGCCTCGCGGCGCGAATCGATGATGCGGTCGGCAGCGGTGTTGGGCAAACCTGCGCGCGCGGCCTCGACGCTGAGCGCGGTGCGCTGGCCGATGCCACTGGAGATGAACACAAGCCCGCGCCGTTTCAGTTCCTGCACCACGGGCTGAGAAGCTTGCGCCGATGTGGCGAAGCGCGCGCCTTGATAATTGGTGACGCCGAAATAGCCGGCGCCGCGGGAGAGCAAACTTTCCAAGCGCTCCGTGTTCTGCTGCGCCGAGGCCGTGGCCAGCAAGGTTTGCGGCCCGGTGTCGTCGGCGTCGGGATCAAACGGCTCCATCGGCAATTCGAGCATGACTTCGTGGCCGCGCGCGCGAGCGCGGTCGATCCAGGCTTGCAGATCCTGCGCGTAGGGAACGAACGACAGCGTCACCTCCGCCGGCAATTCATCGATCGCCTGGGTGGTGGCGCGCGCGTTGAAACCCAGGCCGCCGATGACGATTGCGATCGCCGGTCGCCCCGCTTGCAACGCGGCGGGACGCGCATACGCAGAGGCGGGCGTTCGCCCGTCAGCGCTGGTGATGGGCAAAGGCCCGTTGGGGCCGGATTCGGTTAGTCCAGCGAACGGGGCGCGCGGCAAGGGACGCGCGGCCGGCGCGGCGGGAGATTGAATGGCGGCCGTTTCCACCACCGCCACTCGCAATTGACCATCGCCAGCGGCGGGCTGTCCCTCCGAACCGGGATAGGGCGGCAATTCATTGAGCCCGAATTGCTGCAATTCGGAACCCTCGGCGGCCGCTTCGGCGAACGGCACACGCTGCGCGTCCGCAAAAGCCGCACTCGGATTGAGTTCGATGACGCGGCGCGGACCCGCCGCGGAGGGATCTCCGAACACTTGGACCGCCATGATTGCCGCCACAGCGAACACACAAGCGGCGCCGACAGCGGCGAACTTGTGGTTAATCTGCGGAAGACGTCGTTGTGGCCGAGGTGGCATCGCGGACCTTCGCAGTGGCGCGGCGGCTCGCGAAAGAGAAAAGCCGCGCGAACGAATCAGGAGCTGCAATACTTCACTGAATTCGCCGCGCGCGTCATCAAGAGATACAGCGCGTTAACCTGCGTTGACAATGGGTTAACACGCTAGCGGCGCTCAGCCCGGGTTCGCGCCCGCCACATGCACGCTGCTGCGTGCGCGCAAGCGCTCCACCACCAAACCTTGGCGCAGGAACTCGAGCGCGCGCGACATTTGATAATCTTCCTCGGCGTCCCAATTCTCCGGTGGCTGATCTTCGGGAACGTGCAAGGCGCGCCGTTGCGCACCCGATTCATTGTTGAGGGCGTTTGGCAGGTCAGCTTCGCTGACGCCGAGGCGGCGCAGCCGTTCCGGATCGACGCGGCGTGCCGCCACTTCCATGTCCGGCGCGATACCGGCGCCCTGGATCGAACGGCCCGCTGGCGTGTAATAGCGCGCGGTGGTGAGCCGGAGCGCGCCGTCGCGGCCGCCCTGAAGCGGAATCACGGTTTGCACCGAACCCTTGCCGAAAGAATCGGTGCCGACGATCAAGGCGCGATTGCGGTCTTGTAGCGCGCCGGCGACGATTTCCGAGGCGGACGCGGATGCGCCGTTGATCAGCACGGCAATCGGAACGCCTGCAAGGTCGTCGCCGCGCCGTGCATTGTAACGCTGAACATCGTCGGGCTGACGGCCGCGGGTGGAGACGACTTCGCCGCCATCGAGGAAATCATCGGAGACTTCGATGGCTTGGTCGAGCAAGCCGCCTGGATTGTTGCGCAGGTCAAGCACGACGCCGCGCAGATGCCCGCCGGTGTCGCGACGCACAGTGCGAAGCGCCTCTTGCAACAGCGGCCCGGTGCGTTCGTTGAAGGTGGAGATTCGGATGATGCCGATGTCGCCGCCGTCAACCCGCGCGGTCACTGAGCGCACATTGATGATCTCGCGCGTCAGCGCCACGTCGAACGGATCAGTTCCTTCGCGCGCCACCGTGAGGGTGATGTCGGTTCCGGCCTGGCCGCGCATGCGGCTGACCGCGTCGCTCAACGTCAGGCCGACAATGCTCTCGCCATCGAGAGCGGTGAGGTAGTCACCGGCTTGAATGCCGGCGCGCGCGGCGGGCGTATCATCGATTGGCGAGACGACGCGAACGACGCCGTCGTCCAGCGAAACTTCGAGGCCGAGGCCGCCATATTCGCCGCGGGTTTGGGTTTGCATGTCGCGGTATTCGGCCGCGTTCATGTAGGAGGAGTGCGGATCGAGCGAGGACAGCATGCCCTGGATCGCCGCCTCCATTGCCGTGCGCTCATCAATCTCTGTGACATAATCGTGCTCAACGCGCGCCAGCACATCGGCGAACAATTCCAACTGACGGTAAACGTCCCCGCGGCCGCGATCCTCAGGCGCTGACCAAGCCAGCGCCCCTAGGCAAGCCGCCAAGCCAATTGCCGGCGCCGCGATCCAAGTGAGACGCATCTTCACCACTCCCCGCGCCGCTGGGCGGCGCCTGCTTCTTCCGGCCTCAACCGGTTTTTCTACCCGGCCTGCCCGCCTGCTTCCGCCGACGCTAGGCCCCGCGAGCGTAGCCATCGGGCCGGATCGACCGGTTGGCCGTCCCGGCGCACTTCTACATACAATTCCGGCGCCGGCGTGGCCGAGGCTGACATTTCGCCAATCGGTTGGCCCGCCCGCACGTTATCCCCGACCCTGGCGCTCAGCGTGTCAAGGCCGGTGAGAACAACAGCGTAACCATTGTCCAGGTTCAGGATCAAGACTTGGCCGTAGCCGCGAAACAGTCCGGCATAGGCAATTTCGCCGGCGGCGGGGGCCACCACCTGGGCGCCAACGCGGGTGCGCAGAGCAACCCCCTGAGCCGGCGGGCCTCCGGCGACGCTCGCACCGAAATTGCGGGCGATCTGGCCTTCGGCGGGCGCTAGCCAAGCGGCGGGGAGGACGGCCCCGGCGCTATCGGCGCCGCGCGGCGCAGCGCGCGAGCGCGCCGCCATTTGCTGGGCGAGTTCACGAAGCGAATGCGCCTCGGCGGCGAGCTGTTGCACCCGGCGCTCGGCGGCGTTGGCGTCGGCGACCAGCCTGGTTTGCGCGGCGCGCCGGCTCTCGAGCAGCGCGGTGATCTCGGTGCGTTCGCTTTCAATCGCGGCCTGGGCATCGACCAAAATCTGCTGGTCGCCGGCGATGGCGGCGTCAAGCTGGCGGCCCGCCTCAAGCGAAGCCGCGGTGCGCTGCATGTTCTGCCGCAGGAAGGGCGCCGCTGCGCGGGCGAAAATGCCGGCGCGTACAGCGCTGATCTCAAGCCGGCGGCGGGTAAAGGCGGCGGCAATGAGGGCGGCTTCGAAGCCATCGCGGTCGCGCTGGTAGCGGGCGCCGTCCGCCTCAAGCTGCAGATGGAGGGCGACAAGGCGTTGCTCTGCGTCAGCGGCGGCGGCCTCCGCCTGGGTGCGGCGAGCGCCGGCCCCTACCAAGCGGGCGTCGAGCGCTTGGACGTCGCGGCGGGCCGCGTCCGCGTCGTGGCGCAAAAGCTGGGCGCGCGCGCTGGCTGCGCTGCGGTCGCGCTCGACTTGGGTCAAGGTGCGGGTTTGCGCCTGGGCCGCGCCCAGGAACATCGCGAGCGCCCCCGCCGCGCACGCGACGAAGGCCCAGGCGCGTGCTGCGCCATGTGCCATATCCACCATCCCTTTTTCAGTTGGCCGCGTTTCTGACGGCGAACCGGTTTCCACTTCGCCGGAAACGCAGCGCTGGGATTCTCGTCAATCCCGGTGGTAGGGATTACCGCTCAAAATAGTCACAGCCCGGTAAATCTGCTCGCAAATCATCACCCGAACTAGGCGATGAGGCCAAGTTTGTCGGCCAAAAGCGAGTTTTTCGTCAGCCTGATCCTTAACGCTTTGTGAAACGCCATCGGCGCCGCCGATCCAGAAGCAGGCGTGGGCCGCCCCATCATCACGCCAGCGGGCGAGCTTTTCGGCCAATTGGCGCGAGACCCATTCAGCGCCGCGCTCGTCGAGCAGGATTTTGCGGGCAGCGTCCGGCGTGGCCCGGAAGAGCGCGCTGGCTTCGGCCCGCGGGTCGCCGCTTGGCCGCCCCTCGACCTCGATCAAATCGACTGACTTGAAGCCGAGCCCGCGCCCAGTCGCAGCGGCGCGCTTGAGGTAATCGGCGGCGAGTTCAGCCTCGGGGCACTCCCTGATCCGCCCAATAGCAGCCACCAAGATGCGCACGTTAGGCCGGCAGCGCCGCGCTCGGGCCTGGCGCGCCGGCCCAGATTTTCTCGATATTGTAGAAGGCGCGCACTTCCGGCCGGAACAGGTGGACGACGACATCGCCGGCATCGACTAGAACCCAGTCGCAATGGGGTAACCCCTCGACGCGAATTTCCTTCGCACCGGCCTCCTTCAGCTTGCGCATGACATGATCCGCCAACGCCCCAACGTGGCGCGCCGAGCGGCCCGAGGCCACGATCAACATGTCCGCGAAGGAAGATTTGCCTCGAATGTCGATAGCGAGAATCTCCTCGGCCTTATCGTCTTCGAGCGAGGCGAGAATCACCCGCGATGCGGTTTCCGCGTCGATTTCGGATTTGAACCGTACTTGGCGCGGAATATCGCCGGCGGGAGATGCGCCCGGCGTGCGCTTCAATTCAGGTGACAGGTGCTGGCTTCCTTCTGTGGCCCTAACGCCGCAAGCTATCACTTCCGCGGCGGTTTCGCCACTGCCGACCGGCGCGCGGCGCGAATGGCTGCAGAGGAATGAGGGTGGTGGCGAGCTCTCAGAAATTTCCAATGTTTTGGTGCATTTAACCGCTCGCGCGGGCCAAAGCCAGGACGAGAGACGACGGCAATCGGAACCGCCTCGGCGACTTCCTCCCAGTGCTTCCATTGTCGAAAATTGGTGAGGTTATCGGCGCCCAAGATCAGCGTAAAATGCACGCCAGGGTAGAGTGATTTCAGCCGGCGCAGGGTTTCATAGGTATAGCGGCAGCCCAGCCTCGCTTCGAGTTCGGTCACGACCATCCTGGACCCGCGCGCTTGCTTCCGCGCCGACGCCGCGCGCTTCTTCAGCGAACTCGACTTTGGCTTCAGCGGATTTTGCGGCGTCACCAGCCACCACACACGGTTGAGCCCAACCTGCTTCAGCGCGGTTTCAGCAACGTGGCGGTGGCCTTCGTGGGCGGGATCGAAGCTGCCGCCGAAAAGGCCGATGTTCATGCCAGGCAAGGCGAACGGCAGGCCGTGTTTCACGGCGCCCAATCCTCGTCAGCGGTTTCTTGCTGTTTCACCTCGGCGAGGCGGCCACGCAGCATCGCCCCGATCTCGTGCATCAGTTCGCGCACGCCCTGGCCGGATACGCCAGACACAAGCCGCACCTCCTTGCCGATCGCGCGCGCCAAGCTTGCGCGCTTGCGGTTAGCCTCCGCTGGCGTCAGTGCGTCGATCTTGTTCAGCGCGACGATTTCCGGCTTGTCGGAGAGGCCGCCGCCGTAGGCCTCCAGTTCCGCACGTACGGTGCGGTAGGCGTCGGTCGCGCCCTCATTGGTCGCGTCGATCAAATGCACCAGCGCCACGCAGCGCTCGACATGGCCTAGAAAGCGCGTGCCAAGGCCCGCGCCTTCGGCCGCGCCCTCAATCAAACCTGGGAGGTCGGCCAACACGAAGCGTTCGCTTTCGCCCAGCGTGACAACACCCAAATGCGGATGCAGCGTCGTGAAAGGATAGTCCGCGACTTTCGGCGTCGCCGCGCTGACAGAACGAACGAACGTGGATTTGCCCGCATTGGGCAGGCCTATGAGGCCCGCATCGGCAATCAACTTTAGCCGCAGCCACAATATCCGCTCTTCGCCTTCGAGGCCGGGATTGGCGTGGCGCGGCGCTCGGTTCACCGACGATTTGAATTGGGTGTTGCCGAAGCCGCCATTGCCGCCTTTGGCGAGCAGCACGCGTTGGCCTGCGACCGTGAGATCGGCCAGCACAGTGTCTTTGTCTTCATCGAGCAATTGCGTGCCGACGGGCACCTTCAAGAACAAGGATTTGCCATCGGCGCCGTGGCGGTCTTCGCCCATGCCGTGCACGCCGGTGCCGGCTTTGTAATGCTGCTGGTAGCGGTAGTCGATCAGCGTATTGAGGCCTTCGGCGGCTTCAAGCCAGACATCGCCGCCGCGGCCGCCGTCGCCGCCGTCGGGTCCGCCGAACGGAATGAATTTCTCACGCCGGAACGAGACCGCGCCGGCGCCGCCATTGCCGGCGCGGACATAAATCTTGCATTGGTCGAGGAATTTCATTGCGCGCCTTATATGGCTGGCGCGGGCGGCTGGCTCAATCGCTTTCCCTGCGCCAACGCAGCGAAACGCGCTGGTCGCCATTGCCCAGGAAGCTGGTGATCATCACCAATTGCGGGCGTACGGTCCACTCGACGCTGGTTGCGGCTTGGCCCAAGCCGGTGCGGGCCACCTCGACATAGACTTCCCGTGTTAAATACACCCCGCCCGCCACCAGCAGGCCGCCGCTCTCATCTTGACGCACATTGAAGCGGTCAAGGCCCGCCGCCGCGCGCGCCGCGTCCACGAGGTCGAACGATGCCCGCCCCGAGAGGCTGGCCAGGGCGGCGGCGATTTGCGCCGCTTCCAGCGGCGACAGGTCTTCCACGGCGCGTCCGAACAGGACCTGCGGCAGGATTTCATCCTCGGGCAAGGCCGGCGTGCTGGTCAGCGTGATGTTGGGGTCCGACGCTGCACCGCTGATCAGAATTCTGGCTGTCAGGTCGGACGTATTGCGCTCGGCGGCAATATCCAAGCGGGCGCCCAGCGGATCGCCATTGAAGGAGATGCGGCCACGCGAGATGTCGAACGGTTGGCCCGAGAGCGCCAAATGACCGCGAATCGTATCGGCTTCGCCGAACACAAGCGGCGCGGCCGCCGTGCCGGCGAGGCGCAGATTGAGCGACCATTCCGCATCGACGCCGCGTCCGCGCGTGAACACGCGGCCCGGCGCGGTCACGCGTACGTCGAGCCGCGTGGAGGCGGCGCGCGGTGACGGCAAGGCTGGGTCGTCAGCGCCGTAATCGTCGTCCGCGCCTGGACGGTTGATCTCGACCACGTCGATGGTGGGTATGCCGGCCTCGGCGCTTTGCGCGATGTTGAGGTCGGCCTGCGCCAATTCGAGGTGGCCCGAGATGGCGGCGTCCAAACCTTCCCACGCCAACGTCAATTCGCCGCTGCCTCTGGCGCGGGCGTCGGGCCGGTTGGCGACCCAGATATCATCCAAC
>JANNFH010000205.1:0-1528 GCA_031379565.1 Alphaproteobacteria bacterium | reverse complement strand
CGGTCGCCTTGCGCTCGTTGAAACGAAACGCTTGTTCGTCAAGGTAGCGCGAAAGGTGGAACGGCTCAACGCTGACATACGTGCCGCCAAGGGTCCGTTTCAACAATGACCAGAAATTCTCCATGCCATTGTTGTGGACGCGCCCCCGAACATACTCTTCGGCAACGTGGTTCACGGTTTCGAGCATGTATTCCTTGCGGAGGCCCGTATAGGCCGGGAGCGAATCAGCCATGATTTCGGAGCCGGGTTCAACATTTCGACGGATGAACGGAAGGATGGCGCCGGTCGCATAGCCGTCGATGATCTTCACGCGCACATGACTAAGCGCTTGATCGCTCGTGCGTTTGAGCACGCCAGCGACGCCGACCTTCTGGCGCATGTGTCCGCCTTGCTGGCCTTCGATCTTCGCGCGCTTGGCCTTGTGCATATTGCGAGCCTTGCCGCCGATATATGTTTCATCGACCTCGACAGTGCCGTCCAATTTGTCGATGCCGCCGACCTTCATGGCGAGGCGGCAGCGGTGCATTACATGCCACGCGCTCTTTTGCGTGATGCCGGTCATGCGGGCGAACTCGTAGGAGCTAATGCCGTTCTTGTCGTTGGCGATGGACCAGAGCGCGGCGAACCAAATGTCGATGCCAAGTGCGCTGTCTTCCATGATCGTGCCGACTTTGGCGGTGAACTGGCGACGCGGATGCTTCTCCTTGCACTCCCAAAGGCGACGGGTGGCGATGAAGCGGACATCGGTGCGCCCGCAAGTCGGGCAATGCACGCCAGCCGGCCAGCGAAGCTCGACCGCCGTTTGCAGCGCTACGTCCGGGTCCGCGAAGTAGCGGATGGCTTCCATCAGGGTTTTGGGTTCGCGTTTCATGACCCCAATCTAGCGATTGTGAGTCACTGAGTCAAGTATGTTATTGCCGGCTTGGAAACAAGAAAGGCGCGGATCGCTCCGCGTCCTTCAACATTCTTGGCTTGGCATGATCAGCCTTCTGGCTTGAGGCCCATTCAGGCGACGATTTGCGCGGCTTGGTTCAATGTGGCGTAGGCAACCGGGGCAAGCACGGCCAGAGCGGCGATCAGGGCAAAAAACTTGGTCATCTCGGGCTCCACTTGGCTTTCGGATCACCATCGATCCGATGAGTGGAAGGTAAGCGCCCCTTCACCCCGCCGCCGTGACAGAAGTCACGCACCCGCGAGTTGTCGATCCAGGGGCGGAGTTGGCTCAATTACGTCACTCGCGCGCAACTGCGGAGCGGCGTGATCGCGCCGAAAGGTGACAGGCGTGAACCGAGCCTGAACACGACATTGCGGCGGGTTCAGCGGCGGCAGCGCACTGATCGGGCGGGTGACCGCTTCGCAAATCGCTTCGGCGTCAGCCATGTCGTTCTTGACCTGAGCCCCGAAAATTCCTCCAGGAATGGGTAGAGTCCGTCGCCAGGAGACGGAGCATGAAGCGGAGCAGGTTCAGCGAGGAGCAGATCGTCGCGATTTTGAAGGAGCAGGAAACCGGGGCGAAGACGGCTGACGT